>CAZBZX010000004.1:0-34684 GCA_964496465.1 uncultured Bacteroidales bacterium | reverse complement strand
TATTAGCGGATATAATAATTTCAGTAAAGGCACTAAAATTAGCTGATGTTGATCTTTGCAATATAAAATTATCTTCTGCTGTAGAATTATCATGCCAGCTTATATTTAACAAAGAATCTTCCAATGAAATAGCTGATAAATTTGAAGGTTCAGGAAGAGAAATGCAGCTAAGGCTTGCCTGCCATCCATTATAATATCCTCCACCATGCGATCTAAAAACAAATGTTAACGCACCTGTTGAATCCGAAGATGTAATTTGCGGGATATTGTATTGACTGCCATGGTAATATGCAATTAAATTATCTGTTGTATTTCCATCATATATATATAATGTATCATCATATGAATTTGTATAAAAACTAGTAAATTCAATTCTTAAATGATCTCCTTCATTCTCAGGATAAAGTGTCATTTTACAATCTAAATTATTCTCATAGTAATCATTGCCCCCCGGATCTAAAAATTCTACTTCACTAACATACAAAGTTCCATTCCCCATTGATAAAGTACCAGGATATACTATAAAATTATAATACATTGATTCATCATCATTGTTTATCGCTTTAATCCTATAAAATACAGGATTACCTTGTATATCATCATCAATGACACTTGTAATGCTTGAGTCTATTGTATATGTTGAACAAAATTGAAAAGTCGAATTATACGATTTTTGTAAAACATAAGAAGTCTCACCATTTGAATTATCTTCCCATTGTATATGAATTTCCTGGTTATTTGGAGAATAACTAATTATACTTTTGGGCGGACGTAATCTAATGCACGATATATCAGCTTCCCATCCGCTGTAACCATAATCATAATAACAATAAAAACTGAAAGTTAATGCCCCACTAGTGTCAGTTGATATAATCGAATCGAGAATGTATGTACCATAATACGAGTCAATTAATTGATCAGTATTTATGCCGTTATATATATATAAGTACGAATCATAACCCAAATTAAAATTAGTAAAATCAACTCTTACAACTCCTCCTGGAGTTGCCGGATAAATTGTTAGTGTTTCACCATTATTTTCCTCAAAATTATCAAATCCTCCTGGATCAAGAAATTTACTATCGCACGCATATACATCTCCATCAAACATAATTATTGTTCCTAATTCAGCCACTGCCACAGTGCTATAGTTTGATGTATCTTTGTCAGTTATACCTTTTACCCTGTAATAATAAGTGGTATTATCTAAAACACTTGTATCAATAAAAAATTTGTTTTCACCTGAAATTGTATATACTGAATAATTATCAAAAATATCCGAAGTTGACTTTTCTATATAATAATTGACAATACCTTCTGTATAATCTTCCCATTGAATTCGAATTGCAGAATCTCCATATGTATAAGCATGCAATTCTTGTGGCGCTCGAATATCAATACATTCAATTGTTGCTTCCCAACCACTATATAACACACTGCCATCTGATGAAAAAAGAAATGTTAAGGCTCCGCTTGGCTCAGAAGATATAATATCCAAAGGTAGACTATTCCCACTATAACTTCCAATTAAATTTTCAGTTCCATCTCCATCAAAAATATAAAGAAAATCACAATATGACTCTAATTCAAAAGTGTTAAAATGTATCGATATCCTTGATCCTTCTCCTTGAGGATATATGGTATAGGTCTGATATTCATTATTTGAATAATTCGAATTACCGCCACTATCATAGAAAATTGCATTGCATAATGTATCAGTTCCATTCTTCATATTGACTGATTGTTGAGCATATGCTGGATATCCAATGATTAGTCCAATAATTATATATAATTTAATTATAATGCTCGTTTGATTAAAATTCATTAGCCTTTTATATTTCATATCTTCAGTATTATGCTTTAACGAATTTTTATTTAGAATTCAGTTGGAAAAATAGTTAATATTTCTGAATTTTAATATTTTAGTTTAAAAATATTTGTTATTAAATTACATTTTAATAAGTTTTTAAGTCCTTTCTTAAAAATATTTCCAATTGAAATAATTATTAAAGAGAAATTCCCTTAAGTCTAACTTTTGATTTGAAAAAAATTAACAGTTTTAATTCTTTTAAATGGAGATCTAAATAATGTGATTTAACTTCTGATATATTTTATAACAAACCCATGCATCGGTCGCCGCATATCTAATTTGGCTATCAGTAAGGACATCATTATCCCAATTTGAAGTTTGCTGATTCTTCGATATCCGAAAATTCAATACAATGGCTGCTAATTTTTTAAGTCCATTATTTTCAATGCCAAAGTCTTTTACATAATCCTGAAGTTCAATAAAACCCTTAGGAATAAAGTTATTTAACTTTTGTAATGCTTTTATATCATCTTTTATAGCTACACCAACTTTAATAATATTATCATTTCCTAAAACCCTGGTTAATCTGCCTGGTAATCCTGTTTTATTTAACCGTATTAAAAATACTTTATCAGCAGTTGAAAGCTGAACAAGTGAAACATTATTATTTATCCTCTTTTTAAAAGTTGGCTTTGTTTCTGTGTCAAATCCTAATATTTTACTTTTTTCAATAATATTTATAACCCGTTCAAAACTTTCATATGATTCAACTACGTGAACATCCCCTTCAAAATGCTTCAATGGCAACATTTTAATCTCTTCTTCAGTAATCTTTGAAAGATAATTATTCATTCTTCAGTATAATCTCTCTGTTTTTTGGAAATAATCCAATCGTCAGTATTTTGACCATGATCACTTACCATTTTATTAACTTTATTTTCTTCTTCCTCAAAATTATAATTGTACGCTACATTATGCACTGCTCTTAACACATTAGTTAACTTCTGCCCCCAAATGTTTATAAAATTCTCCCTACATTCCCATAATGCATCATTCATTATTTCGATCGTTCCAATTCGATATAATAAAATAAAATCTTTAATATCCTGGTATATATCTGCAATATTTTCTGAAATTGTAGAAACTACAGGCATTTCACTCTCCTGCATACGGGGATCAAATACTTCAATAAATTCATCAGCATTTCCCAGTAATGTTTTAATACTATCATGTATTTTATACCAATCATGCTCGGTTACAAATTTCTCATTTGCATCCTCAAATGTTGATTCAATCTCAGGAAGTAATGATGCTTTAATGTATAACAAAGGCAAAATTTTCTGGATTTTACTAATAAAAATAGGTGGAGTATTTTTGCTCAACGATTCCAAGAATAAACAAAACTCATTTGCCACTGTTACAAATTCAATAGAATTTTTTGAATAAACGATTTCTTGAATCTCAGACTCTTCCATAATAATACAAAAGTAATAAATAGATTAGTTTTTTCTAATATTCCATGTAAGTTCATTAGAATCATTATATTTTAATTTATTATTATCAAGCAACCATTGAATAACCTTTATACATTTATTTTGAGGTTGAGAAATATTTTTTATTAATTTTTCCAGTTCAATCGATTCATCTTTTAACATATTTTTTATTTCTTCTAAAATTGTATCGAATTCAAATTTACTTAATTCAAGTTCATTTCGAATATTGCATATATCGCATTGTCCGCATCTATATGCATCTTTCTGATTAAAATAATTCAATAAAAACTCACTTCTACATTTTGTTTGGTTATTAGTATAATCAAGAACTGAATTAATCCGTTCAACATAGCGTTGTTTGCTATTCTGATAACTTTCCTTTGAAATTCTCAAATTTTTATCATCTAATCTTTCTTCCAAAAATATAATTAAAGGATTTTTCTTTTGAGGAATATATTTAATTATCCCGAATTTTGACATCTTCTTTAAAAAATCATATACTTGATCCCTGTCAATACCAGCTCTTTTTGAAAGAATAAATTCATCAATTTTTACATAATCTGAAAAAAGTCCGGTATAAGAACGAAGTAATAATTTAATAAACCCATCAAAAGCTGCATTAGCAACCTGAAATTTATATAGATCGTCACGATTTACAATAAAATGTATTCTTGAAGGATTATCTATCTCATCAATAAGCTGAATATATCCATCTTTCTCAAGTATTTTTATACTATTATAAGCCTGTATAATATTTAAACTATATTCAGAAGCAAACTCAGAAATTCTAAAATCAAAAGCAATTCCCTTTCCTCCCCCAATTGGAATATTCAAAAAATTACCTAAAGCATGATATATTTTTTTAATATAATTAAGCTCGGGATAGTTCCTGCTAATTCGTTGCTCAACTTGTGATATATCTACATTACTAAATAATAAAACTGCATATGCCTTATGCTCATCACGACCAGCTCTTCCGGCTTCCTGAAAATATTCCTCAAGCGAGTCTGGAATATCATAATGAATCACATACCTTACATCAGGTTTATCAATTCCCATCCCGAATGCATTAGTAGAAACCATGACTTTAAATTTCCCATTCATCCATTCATTTTGTCTTGAAATTCTTATTTCTGTTTTTAACCCTCCATGATAATAATTGGCCCGAATTTTATTTTGAATAAGAATTTGCGCTATTTCTTTGGTTTTCTTTCTATTTCTTACATATATTATTCCGCTTCCTTTAACCTTCGATAATATTTCAATGATGTATCTGTTCTTATCTTCAACTTTTCTAGCAAGGTATATTAAATTCTTTCTTTCAAAACTTGATTTTAAAACATTAGGTTTTTTAAATTTCAATTTTTCCTGAATATCAATAACTACTTTTTCTGTTGCAGTTGCCGTTAAGGCTAATACCGGAACATTTTGAAACAATTCTTTTAATTTGGCTATTTGAAGATAAGATGGCCGGAAATCATAGCCCCATTGAGATATACAATGAGCTTCATCAACTGTTATTAAGTTTATATTAAAACTCTTTACTTTCTCAAAAAAAACATCACTATTTATTCGTTCAGGTGAAATGTATAAAAATTTTACATCGCTATAACAACATTTATCAAGAATAATATTTATCTCATCATAAGTTAATCCAGAGTGTAAAGCATATGCATTAATATTTAAAGCATTTAATTTATCTACCTGATCTTTCATTAATGCAATTAAGGGAGTAACCACCAAACATAGTCCCTCTTTTGCCAATGCCGGAACTTGAAAAGTTAACGATTTTCCTCCTCCAGTTGGCATTAAACCTAATGTATCATTACCTTCAGCAACAGATTTAATTATCTCTTCCTGTAACGGTCTGAAACTTGAAAAACCCCAATATTTGGTCAATATTTGTTGATATATATTCAATTACCTGATATAATTTAAGTTACCAATTCCTTTAAAAAATGTTAAAAGCCCTTTAAATATCCCTTTTTTTTTACGTAATTTGCCAAAATTTAAAAATAAATAAAATTTAAGGAAATGTCATTCCAATCTGATAAAATAGCGTTTGAAGGATTAACATTTGATGACGTTTTAATAATTCCTTCTTATTCTGAGATATTACCGCGAGAAGTTAATCTACATTCAAAATTTTCAAAAAACTTATCGCTTAATATACCTATCATCTCTGCAGCTATGGATACTGTTACTGAAGCAAATCTCGCTATTTCTTTAGCTCGTGTTGGGGGAGTTGGTGTTATTCATAAAAACATGACAATTGAAGAACAGGCTACAGAAGTAAGAAAGGTGAAAAGAGCTGAAAATACAATGATTAATGATCCTATAACAATAACAAAAAATCAAACTGTTGGAGATGCTTTGGTGTTGATGAAAGAATATAAAATTGGTGGTATTCCGGTTATAAATAATGATCGAACATTAATAGGTATTGTTACAAATCGTGATTTACGCTTTCAAGACAATCTCAATAGACCTATTCATGAAATAATGACAAAAAGTAATATCATTACGACGTCTGAAGATTGTGATTTAGAAAAAGCTGCTAAAATTTTACAGGAATATAAAATCGAAAAACTTCCAGTTGTTGATAAAAAAAACAAATTAATTGGATTGCTTACTTATAAAGATATTACAAAAGTTAAAGATAATCCGGATGCTTGCAAAGATAGTAAAGGAAGGCTAAAAGCTGTTGCAGGAATTGGTATTGCTATTGATACTCTTGAAAGAACCGACGAACTTGTATTAGCCAATGTTGATGCAATTATTATTGATACAGCCCATGGCCATTCAAAAGGCGTAATGGAAGTGTTTAAAAAAATTAAAAATAAGTATCCAGCACTTGATGTTATTGTTGGAAATATTGGTACTGCTGAAGCAGCCATTGATCTTGTTAAAGCCGGAGCAGATGGTATAAAAGTTGGAATTGGACCTGGATCAATATGCACAACCCGAATTGTTGCAGGAGTTGGAGTTCCGCAATTATCTGCAATTTATAATATTGCCAAGGCAATAAAAGGTTCAGGTGTACCGTTAATTGCTGATGGTGGTATAAGGTATTCTGGCGATATTGTAAAAGCAATTGCTGCTGGAGCTGATTCAATAATGATAGGATCATTACTTGCCGGAGTTGAAGAGTCACCTGGTAAAACAATTATTTATAACGGAAGAAAATTTAAATCATATAGAGGAATGGGATCTATTGAAGCAATGCAACATGGATCAAAAGATAGGTATTTTCAAGATGTCGAAGATGATATTAAAAAACTTGTTCCTGAAGGTATTTCAGCGAGAGTTCCTTATAAAGGTATGTTGTCAGAAGTTATTTATCAATTGGTTGGAGGATTAAGAGCAGGAATGGGATATTGTGGTGCAAAAACAATCGATGAATTAAAAAATGCGAAATTTGTTCGAATTACAAATTCGGGAATAACTGAAAGCCATGCTCATGATGTGACAATTACAAGTGAAGCTCCAAATTATAGCAGACAATAATTAAGATTAACTTTTATTTTTAAATATAATTACGATGAAAAAGATTTTATTACTAACAATTCTTACAATTTCTACAAATTTATTACACTTATTTGCAAATCAAGCTGACACAATTTTACTCACAATTGATGATGAAAAAATTTCTAAAGCTGAGTTTTTAAGAATTTACAATAAAAATAACGAAAATGTATACGATTCAAAAACTATTGATGAGTATATGGATTTGTTTATAAATTTTAAACTTAAAGTTATTGAGGCCGAAAGATTAGGTTTAGATAAAACTCATAGTTTTATCACAGAATTTTCTGGATATAAAAAGCAATTAGAAGAACCATATCTTGCATTAAAAAATATTGATGATTCATTGCTGTCAGAAGCATACTCAAGGCTACAGCAAGAAGTAAATGTTAGCCATATTTTAATTCAATGTAATTTGGATCAATCGCCTGAAGATACTTTAATTGCTTACAATAAAGCTCTTGAAATAAGAGATAGAATAATAAAAGGCGAAGATTTTAAAGTAATTGCCAGAGCTACTTCAGATGATCCTTCTGTTAAGCAAAATGGGGGAAATCTTGGATATTTTACAGCCTTACAATTAGTATACCCTTTTGAATGTGCTGCTTATACACTTCCAATAGGAGAAATATCAATGCCAGTTAGAACAAAATTCGGATATCATATCATGGTTGTAAATGATAAAAGAAAAGCACAAGGAGAAGTAAAAATAGCACATATTATGGTTGCTGTTTCAGAAAATGTTTCAGAAGATTCATTACAAAAAGCAAAAGATAAAGCAGAAAAGATTTATCAGAAAATTCTTGCTGGAGAAGATTTTGGAATGCTTGCAGCTAAATATTCAGATGACAAAAGATCAGGAAGAAGAAAAGGGGAATTATCATGGTTCGGTATTGGAAAAATGGTGCCTGAATTTGAAGAAGCAGCTTTTGCTCTAGAAAATATTGGTGATATATCAGGAATAGTGCAATCAAGATATGGTTTCCATATCTTAAAGTTATTGGACAAAAAAGGCATTGAACCTTTAGAAAAAATAAAAGACAAATTATTGAAAAAAATTGAAAAAGATACCAGGTCTCAAATGAAAGACATTGCATTTATAAATTATCTAAAGCAAGAATATAACTTTGAAGAAGATTCAGCTGCCAAAGCAGAATTGTTCTCAGCTATTGATACTAATATCTATTCTGGTAATTTATTTTTAGATAATAAACATTTTTCAAAAACTTTAGTAAAATTTGATACGGTTGAGCTAAATCAAATGGATTTTTTTAATGAAATAGCTGAACATGGGATGAAAGGAAATAAAAAGCTCCCTATTCCAGTATTTTTAGATAGGGAATATACGAAATATATTTCAACTTCATTAAAAGAATTCGAAAGATCCAGGTTAAGTGATAAATATCCTGATTTCAAATATTTACTTGAAGAGTATCATGACGGAATTTTGCTATTTGAAATAACTGATAGCCTTGTTTGGTCGAAAGCAGTAAAAGATACAATTGGTTTGAAAAATTTCTATGAAGAAAATAAATCAAATTACATTTGGGGAGAAAGAGTTTTAGCTACAAAATATTTTTGTAATGATATGGAAACAGCAGAAAATATAAAAGCATTTATTGATAAAAATTTAAAAAAGAATAAAAAAATTACTGATGCAGATCTAAAAGCAAAATTTAATAAAGACACATTATTGCTTACAACAAATACAAAAAAATATGCAAGAAGTCAGGATTTAATAATTGATTCATTAGAGTGGAAAATAGGTTTTAGCAATATAATAAAAGATAAAAAAGATATATATATAGTAGCAATAAATGAAATTTTAAAACCAGAAATAAAATCGTTAAATGAAGCAAGAGGATTAATTATTGCTGACTACCAAAATTACCTGGAAGAAAAATGGATTACTGTATTACGCAATAAATATAATATTACGGTAAATAAAGAGGTCCTGGAATCAATAAAGAATTAATGCATGTATAAATTAATCTTTTCTGTATTATTCATATTCATAGTTTTATTTGCTTGCAACAAAAAAGTAGAAGAAAACCACAGTAAAATTATTGCCCGTGTTTATGAAAGTTGCTTATATGAAAAAGATTTAAAAGGACTTTTTAATGATAATGTTTCAAAAGAAGACAGTATTCAAATAGTAAAATCATATACTGATAAATGGATAAGAAAGCAATTGTTACTTGAAAAAGCCGAACTAAATTTATTGCCAAATCAAAAAGATGTTGAAAACGAACTTAATGATTATAGGTCGTCATTATTAATATATAAATATGAACAACAATGGATTAAGCAAAACCTTGATACAGTAGTGACTGACGATGAAATACAGGAATATTATGATCTTTATTCGTCAAATTTTGTGCTTGAAGAAAATATTGTAAAAGCTTTGTTTATTAAAATTCCAAATATATCTCCTAACTTAAACCAGATTAAAAGCTGGTATAAATCTGACAAAAAGGATGAATTGATTAAATTAGAATCATACTGCTTTGAGTACGCAAAAAAGTATGATAATTTTAATGAAGAATGGATACCTTTTAATACCATTATTAAAGAAATACCTTTTGATATTGCTAATAAAGATGACTTTTTAAAAAGAAGGAATTATATTGATGCTAAAGATTCTATTTATAATTATTTCATTTATATAAGAGATTATAAATTAAAGAATGAAATTTCTCCTTTAAGTTTTATAAAAGAGAATATTAAGCAAATCATAATAAATAAAAGAAAACTTCAATTAATAAATGAACTGGAAAATAATATATATAACGACGCACTAAATCATGGGAATTACAAAATATATAACTAGAAGAATTATTATCACAATTTTTCTGTTTTTTTTTATTACAAGTACAGCATACAATCAGGAAAAAATTATTGATCAGATAATTGCTGTTATCGGAGATGATATGGTTTTACAATCGGAACTTGAAAATCAGGTTTTACAATACCAAGCACAAGGTTATCTTTCGGAAGGAAATATTAATTGCGATGTACTTGAAGAACTTCTTTTACAAAAACTCCTTATTCATCAATCCAGAGTTGATAGTATTTTTGTTGGAGAGGCAGAGGTAGAGACAGAATTGAACAGGCGAATGGAATATTTTATTAGTCAGATTGGATCTAAAGAAAAGCTGGAAGAATATTATAAAAAATCAATTATTGAAATTAAGGAAGATTTAAGGGATGTGATACGTGAACAATTACTTGCTCAAAAAATGCAAAATGAAATTATGGGCGATATAAAAGTTTCACCCGCTGAAGTAAAAAAATTTTATAACGATATCCCCAGAGATAGCTTACCATATGTGGAATCAGAAATTGAGCTCAGGCAAATTGTATTATACCCACCATATTCGGACGAAGCAATATATGATGTTCGGCAACGATTACTCGATTTACGAAAAAGAATTATTGAAGGAGAAAAGTTTTCGACTTTAGCAATATTATATTCAGAAGATCCTGGTTCAGCAAGAAACGGTGGTGAATTAGGATATGTTGGCAAGAATGATCTTGTACCTGAATTCTCAGATGCAGCATTTAAATTAAAAAAGGATGGGGTTTCAAATATAATTGAGACTGAATTTGGATATCATATCATTCAATTAATTGATAGGGATGAAAATAGAATTAATGTTCGACATATTTTAATGAAGCCAAAAATCTCACCAGAATCGAAAATTAAAGCTATGACAAGGTTAGATAGTATCTCAAAAATTATAAGACTTGATTCTTTGACATTTGAAGAAGCTGCAAAGAAATATTCAGAGGATTTAAAAACAAAAACTGGAGGCGGAATAATGATTAATGTAAACAAAGGTAATTCTAAATTTAAAATAGATGAATTAAGTAAAGCAGATTATTTTGCTGTTAAAGACTTAAAAATTGGTGAAATGTCTAATCCTTATGAGTCTTATGATCAAAAAGGAAAAGCTGTTTATAAAATCATTCAATTAAAATCTAAAACCAAACCTCATAAAGCTAACCTAAAAGAAGATTATAATTTAATTGCAGAAATGGCCAAATCGACCAAGCAACAGGAAATTATTAATAGTTGGATTGAAGAAAAGCAAAGCGAAGCTTATATTCATATTGATCCAAAATATAAAAGCTGCAACTTTCAATCAAATGGATGGTTTAAATAACTTAAACAATGGTAAATACACGCCATATATGTGTACTAATACTTTATTGTACATTTTTATTCATTCATCCAGTTTACTCGCAGAGTAATAATAAAATAAGGATTTTAAATTCTGATATCTTAAAGTATAATAAAAAAGTTGACCCTGATTTAAAAAGACTGCTTGGTAATGTAATCCTTCAACATAATTTTACTTTAATGTATTGCGATAGTGCATTTTTATATGAAGAAAAAAATATGTTCGAAGCGTTTGGTCATGTTAAAATACTGCAAGGTGATTCATTAAGTTTAATTTGTGATTTCGCTCGTTATAGAGGAATAGATAATGTTGCAGAGGCAAGAAAAAATGTAGTGCTAAAAGATAAAAAAATGACATTATATACAGAGTCGTTAGATTTTAATACCCAAACTTCAACGGGATATTATTTTAGCGGAGGAAGAATTACGAATGAAAGTACTATCTTAACAAGCGAAATGGGGCATTATTATTCATCTAATAAAAGTTTTTATTTTAAAGAGAATGTTGTGGTTACTGATCCAAATTATCAAATAAAATCAGATACATTAAAATATAATGCAGATATTGATAAAGTATTCTTTCTGGGACCCACAGTTATTTCTAATGAAGAAAATTATATTTATTGTGAATATGGTTGGTATCAAACCAAAGATAGTATCTCACAATTCGAAAAAAATGCATTTATAAAAAACGATGAACAAATTGTTTATGGAGATTTATTATATTATAATCAATTATCAAAAAAAGGAAAAGCAAGAGATAATGTAAAAATTCATGATTTTATTAGAGATATCATTGTTGAAGGTCATAAAGCTGATTTTGACCGTGCATCGCAGCTTTTCACAATGACTGATAGCGCAATTTTAACACTGATAACTGAAGATGACTCTATTTACATACATGCTGATACATTAAAATCTGAGTTTGATTCAACTAATATTAACCGGCAACTTAAAGCTTATTATCACGCTAAATTTTATAAAAACGACTTACAGGGTAAATGCGATTCATTAATATATCTATTAAAAGATTCTATTATCCAATTGCATAAAAATCCAGTACTCTGGTCAGGAGAGAATCAAATGACTTCTAATTATATTGAAGGTTACATAAAGAATAATACTTTTAACAAAATTTGGTTACAAACATCGGCTTTCATTATTTCGAAAGAAGAAGAAGGAAAATACAACCAAATAAAAGGCAAAGAAATGACAGGATACTTTGCGCATAACGAATTATATAAAGTTGAAGTATTTGGAAATGGGCAAATGATTTATTTTCCTAAAGAAGAAAATGATATTGTTGGATTGAATAAAGTAGAAAGCAGTAATTTAATTTTATATATTGAAAACCGTAAAATTAAAAGGGTTAACTTCATTACAAAACCAAACGCAAAATTGTCACCAATTGCAGATATTTCACTCGAAGAAATGAAGCTAAAAAATTTTATATGGTATGGCGAATATAAACCTTATACTCGAGAAGATATATTTATCTGGATCTCAAATAAACAAAAAATGGAGTAGTTTCATTCCTTTCTCCATTTAATATTCATCTTCATTAAAAAAGAAATCGTCTTTACTAGGATAATCAGGCCAAATATCTTCAATACTTTCATATATTTCTCCTTCATCCTCAATTTCCTGAAGATTTTCAATAACTTCCATTGGTGCGCCAGATCTAATTGCAAAATCAATTAATTCATCTTTAGTTGCCGGCCATGGCGCATCTTCCAGTTTTGATGCTAATTCAAGAGTCCAATACATATCCTAGGCTTTTAATTTTTTACTTGTAACTAAAAATTTCGCAAATATAAAAATTTTTTGATATTACAACTTTGGATTCCAATTAATTTCTTCAACATTTAATTCAATTACCAATTTTCTTGCAAACATGAATAGAAAATCAGATAAACGGTTTAAATATTTAATTACATACTCATTTACTGAATACTCGCGACTAGATTTAATACAATTTCTCTCTGCTCGCCTGCAAACACACCTGGCAATATGACAAGTAGAGATTATTGGGTGTCCGCCAGGCAGTATAAAAGATTGAAGGGGTTGTACAACTTTTTCAATTTTATCGATTTCCTCCTCCAATTGTTCAATATCTTTTTTATATAATTCCGGAATCCTTAATTTGCAATCTTCACAATCAGTTGCCATAATAGAAGCACATGTCATTAGTCTGTCCTGAATAGCCAGTAATAAATCTTTATCATCCTTAAAATGTATCTGATCTCTTATTAATCCAACATACGCAATCAACTCATCAATTGTTCCATATGATTCAATACGAATATCATATTTATCAACTCTTTTCCCTCCAATTAAACTGGTTTTCCCTTCATCACCTGTTTTTGTATATATTTTCATTTAAATCAAAATTGCTTAATTTTTTTCCTTATTTAAATAATCAGATTCAACTTGGCCATCTTTTAATTTAATAATCCTGTGAGCATGTTTTGCAATTTCTTCTTCGTGTGTTACAACAATTATAGTATTCCCCAAAGAATGAATATCATCAAGCAATTTCATTATATCTTTTGATGTTTTGGAATCAAGGTTTCCAGTTGGTTCATCGGCTAATATAATTGAAGGTGAATTAACAAGTGCCCTTGCTACTGCGACTCTTTGTCGTTGTCCACCTGATAACTCATTCGGTTTATGATCGACTCTATCGCTTAATCCAACTTCATTTAAAACTGTTTCTGCTCTTTCAAGTCTGACTTTTTTTGTAACTCCTGCATAAATTAATGGTAACATTACATTCTCAAGTGAACTGTATCTTGGGAGCAAATTAAAAGTCTGGAAGATAAAACCAATTTCTTTATTTCTTATTTCTGCTAGTGCATTACTATCTAGTTTGCTTGCATTTTGTTTATTCAAAAAATATTCTCCTGTTGTTGGTATGTCCAGACAACCAATAATATTCATAAGTGTTGATTTACCAGAACCGGATGGTCCCATAATTGCAACATACTCATTTCTACTAATTTCAAGTGATACCTTACGTAAAGCTTTAACTATTGATTTTCCTAAATAATAATTTTTTACAATATTTTTTAATGTAATTACATTTTCCATCTTTTCGATATAAAGTTTACGAAATTATAATTTTTCTTCGCTTAAACCAGAATAATTAACAAAAGTTTGCGATTATTTATAATCAAATTTTAATTATTAAAATTTGATTATGAAATTCTGTTTAACAATTATATTATCAAAAAAAACCATTCCCATTTTAAAAATATCAATAGTTAAAAACACTTCTTCATCTTTTTTAATCATTCTCCAAGCTTCTTGCATTTCTTTACTCCAGTATATATCATCAATTATTAAAATAGTATCATTCCTTTTCTTATCTTTCACTTGGCTAAAATAATTGAGAGTATTAATTTTTGTGTGATTCCCATCAATGTATATAAGCATTGAACCATCCTCATTATTAAGTATATTCTGAAATGTCGAATCAAAATTACCTTCAATAATTTCCACATTTTTTAGATTGTGCTCTTCCATATTTATTCTTGCAATTTCGCATAATTCTTTTTCACCTTCTATGGAATAAATTTTAGAGTCGCTATTTCCACTAGCTAAATAAAGTGTACTTATACCAGTTGATGTTCCAAGTTCAATAATATTTTTTGGTTTAAAATATTTTGTAATACGATATAATAAAAATCCATATTTTTTGTTAATCGCTGTTTGCCCAACAATATGTTTTAATTTTTTATTATTTAACTTATTATAATGTGAACCTGCTCCAAAACCTTTTAAATTTATTATTTTCTTATCCCGTATCAAATTTTTACGGGTTAGTTCAATTTTAAATATAACTTCATCTCCAATTTTTTTTCTAAAAACCTCTTGAATTAAACTAAATACAAATGGAGAGTGAATTCCATGCCCATTTTTATGTCTTGCTAATAATAAATAATTTAAATAATGGAACAAGTATCTTATTTTATTCATCATATAGTTAAAAATAAATCCGAAAATAGTTTTTTTTATGATTCAAAATATCTTTTTACGATATTTACTAAATTAATTATTTGGCATGCAAGAAATTTTAGAGCAGGAAATTAAATTTTTAACTGGCGTTGGGCCTAAACGAGCTAACTTACTTAATAATGAACTTCAAATTTTTACATTTGAAGATTTGCTATATTATTTTCCATACAAATATATTGATAAAAGCAAATTTTATAAAATTGCTCAAATCAGATCAGATTCTTCCTATATTCAATTGAAAGGAGAAATTACCAATTTTGAAATACAAGGTGAGCGAAACAGAAAAAGGTTTATAGCACATTTTAGAGACAATACTGGTGAAATAGAACTGATTTGGTTTCAGGGAATTAAATGGATTCAAAACAAGTTAAAGCTTAACACAACTTATATCGTTTTTGGAAAGCCAAGCTTTTTTAATCGCAAAATGAACATTGCCCATCCTGAAATTGAAGAGGCAATTAAAAGCGAACAGCAAATTACTGGAGCTTTGCAACCAATGTATAATACTACAGAAAAATTAAAAGAGAGTTATTTGAATTCGAAAGCAATTTTAAAATTAATGAACAATGTTTTAATGGCTTCCTATTCAAAGATAGATGAATCACTGCCTTCATATTTATTGGATAAATTAAATCTAATCTCTCTCAAAGATGCATTGTTAAATATCCATTTTCCTAAAAATCAGGAACTTTTTCAGAAAGCGCAATATCGTTTAAAATTTGAGGAGTTATTTTATATACAGCTTAATTTACTTAAACTCAAAGCTAACCGTTTTGATAAATTCAAAGGTTTTAAATTTGAAAAAGTAGGTGAGTTTTTCAATTCTTTTTATCAAAACAATTTACATTTTGAATTGACAGATGCGCAAAAAAAGGTTTTAAAAGAAATCAGGAAAGATTTAGGTTCGGGACATCAAATGAACAGGTTGCTACAAGGTGATGTGGGAAGTGGAAAAACTTTAGTAGCATTAATGAGCATACTTATAGCAATTGATAACGGATTTCAGTCATGTTTAATGGCCCCAACTGAAATATTAGCGAACCAGCATTATGAAACGCTAATTAGCTTTTTAAAAGGACTTAATATTTCTGTCTGTTTACTTACAGGTTCAACAAAACAATCTGAGAGAAATAAAATACATGAAGAATTATTATCCGGTAAAAATCAAATAATTATTGGTACACATGCATTAATTGAGGATATAGTTCAATTTAAAAATCTTGGTCTCGTTATTATAGATGAACAACATAGATTTGGTGTTGCACAACGTGCTAAACTTTGGAAAAAGAATACTCAACCTCCACATGTGTTGGTAATGACAGCAACTCCTATTCCACGAACTTTAGCTATGACTTTATATGGCGACCTTGATATTTCTATTATTGATGAACTTCCACCTGGAAGAAAACCAATTAAAACACTTCATTACTACGATTCTAAACGGTTACCTATGTTTGGATTCTTAAGAAAAGAAATCGAACTTGGTAGACAAATCTATATTGTATATCCATTAATTCAGGAATCGGAAAAAATGGATTATAAAAACCTTGAGGATGGAATTGAAAGTATTTCAAGGGCATTTCCACCACCAAAATATGCACTTAGTGTTGTTCACGGTAAAATGAAACCCGAAGAGAAGGATATTTCCATGAAATATTTTTTACAACATAAAACTCATATAATGGTTGCCACGACTGTAATTGAAGTAGGTGTAGACATACCTAATGCAAGTGTAATGGTAATTGAGAGTGCCGAACGATTTGGATTATCACAACTTCATCAGCTACGTGGCAGGGTTGGTCGAGGGGGAGATCAATCCTATTGCATATTAATGACTTCCTATAAACTTTCAGATGATGCAAAAAAAAGGATTAATACTATGGTAAACACAAATGATGGATTTGAAATCGCTGAAGTGGACTTAAAACTAAGAGGACCCGGAGATATTGAAGGAACTCAGCAAAGTGGAATACCGTTTGATTTAAAAATTGCCAATCTTGCAAGAGATGGACAATTACTGAGCTTTGCCCGTGATATTGCTCAAAAAATAATTGAAGACGACCCGGACTTATCGAATGAAAAAAATAAACTACTTCAAATTAAACTTCAAAATATAAAAAATACAAAGTTTTCCTGGAGTATAATAAGTTAGATCAGCTCATCAATTTTATTTAAAAAAATTTTTAAATCTATTGGTTTCGAAATATAGTCGTCACATCCGGCCTGTTTGCATTTATCCGGATCATCAGGTTGGCTTTGAGCAGTTTGAGCAATGATAGGAATATTTTTATTGAATTCCCTTATTTTACGAGTGGCTTCCAATCCATTTAAAACTGGCATATTAATATCCATAAGTATAATATCAACCTCGTTATTTAAACAAAAGTCAACTGCCTCCTGTCCATTATCAGCCCTGAATATTTGTGCATTAGTAGGTTTTAATGCCTCAACTAATAAAAAGTAATTAATATCTGTATCTTCAGCAATGAGAATCCTTTTTGAATCCCAACCCCGCATACGATCTTTTGAATAACTTTTAACCTGTTTTGTTATTTTAATCCCTATAATAAGAATATCATCCATTTGGTCGTTATCTCCTTGATATTCTTCTATCGTATTTTCTAAAATAGCACGTTGCTCCTGCATTGGTTTTTGATGTATCTCAGACAACAATTCCCTGAAATTTTTAATCATAAACTTTTTATTCTCTTCACCACCAAATTGATCATAATAACCATCAGAAAACATATAAAGATGGTCCCCGATTTCTAATTTAATTTCATTATTTGTAAAAGGTTGGTCAAGATTTTTATACATTCCAATAGGCATACTATCAGCTGCAAGTTCAATTAATTTATTGTTTCTGAATATATATACTGGATTATGAGCTCCTGCATATTGCATGCGTTTGTGGTCAATATCTATAATACAAATGGAAATATCCATCCCATCTTTTAAATTATCAACATCATATGTTTGATGCAATGATCGTATAACCTGATCGCGAAGTTGATTTAAAATCTCACTTGCTTTAAATGAAGGAATGTGTTTGTTTATAGCAATTTTATTTACTATTTCATTTAAAAAGGCTATACCAAGCATGCTCATAAATGCGCCAGGAACCCCATGACCAGTACAATCAGCAGCCGCGATAATAACAATTCCATCCTTTTCTGTTATCCAGTAAAAATCGCCACTTACTATATCTTTAGGTTTATATAAAATAAAATGATCAGGGAGTATCTTTTTAATATAACTTATTGGAGGTAAAATGGCTGATTGTATATGTTTTGCATATTTTATACTTGAAGTAATTTTTTGCTTTTGGTGATTAGCAATGTCTCTTTGTACTTCTATTTCCTCTTTTTGAGTTTTTGTTTCCTTGTTTCGCTGGGCTAATAATATATTCGATTTCTTCTTTTCTTTAAATTGCCAATACAATAAAATAAAGAAAATTGAAAATATTATTAATATGGCACCAAAATAATAATTCGTTATTTTTCTGGCTTTTTCCCGGGCCTCAAACTCTCTTGATCTGGCTTCCTCTTCTTTTAAAGCAAGATCTTTTAATTCCTTTTCTTTATTTAATAATTCAACCTGAAGAGCAATTTGTTTATTTTTTTCATTTGCCTCTTCTAAAATTTCAACAGTATTTACTAATTCTTTCTCTTTTGCAATTTTTTCCGCTTCAGCTAACTTTGTTTTATATTCATATGATTTTAATGCTTTTTCCTGTAAATGCTTTGCAAACGATGCTGCTAAATTGAAATATTCAAAAGATTTATCAACATTTCCTAACTTTTCATAATTTTCTGCCAAAATACTATAGCAATTTTTTAATTTTTTAATATCATTCTGTTCTTTAACAATTTTAAGAGCATCATAAATAAATTCATTCGATTCATTATATTGTTCCTTTCCTTGTAGAGCAATTGAGATATTAATAAGATTATCAGAAATTTCATCTTGATTTTTAAATATTCTATTAATTTCTAGTGATTTTTTAAGGTAATAGATTGATGAATCATATTCTTCCTTATCAGTAAATATTAATCCAATATAATTATATAAAGTTTTTACAGCATTTTTATTATTAATTTTCTCGTTTATTTCAATTGATTTTTTAAAATATTCGATTGCTTTATTTAACTCTCCAGTCCTCCAGTAATTTAAACCCGAAGAATTTAAATATTCTGCTAATTCCGTATGATTTTTTTCTTCCTCAAGATGTTTTATTTTTTCTTTAGATGAAATATTATTATTTATTTCATTTGGCAAGATACTGATTGAGGTTATAAAAAATAAAACAATTAAACCGAAAGCCTTAATATTAAAAGATTTATAAATTAATTTAACCATTTCTGCCCGTTTTAAACAAATTTACGAACAAAAATTTTAAAGAGCATTAATAGTTGCTGACATAATTCATCATAAAAGGTGATTTTGATCATCAAATAACTATTTTAATCCCTTATTTATATTCATGATAAATTAGCATGAAGTTTAAAAAACTGATAAGTAACACATTGAAAATTATTAAACATAACTAAATTTGCGTTTTTTAAATTTCTGACACAAAATGTCTGTAAATAAAACAGTTGAACATTTGGGTATTGTTTCGGAAATTAAGGGTTCAGTAGTTAAAGTTAAAATTGAATCGCAAGCTGCATGTAATGTGTGCCATGCAAAAAATGCATGCTTTGTATCTGATAAAATTGATAAAATTATTGAAATTGAAACAGAATCTTCAAATGATTATTCTATCAATGAAAATGTTAAAATCATATTAAAAAAATCAGATGGTCTTAAAGCTATATTTCTAAGCTACGTAATCCCTTTATTTATAGTTGTTTTCTCTTTGATTATTTTATCTGAGCTAAATATAGAAGAATTAAAAGCAGGAATTTTTTCCATTTTATTTCTTATTCCATATTATCTTATTCTATATTTATTAAAAAAACAATTAAAAAATAACTTTACTTTTGAATTGATGAAATTAAGCTACTAATTAGAATGAATAACATAGTACTATATACCATAATTTCTTTAAGTACAATTGGCATTGTGTCTGGTATTATATTATATTTTGTTGCACAAAAATTTAAAGTATATGAGGATCCTAGGATAAGTGAAGTCGAAGAAGCATTACCAAGCGCAAATTGTGGGGGATGTGGGTTTCCTGGTTGTCGGGCATTTGCAGAAGCATTAGTAAAAGCTGATGATTTTGCTGATTTATTTTGCCCGGTTGGTGGAAATGAAACAATGGAAAAAATCGCGACCATTTTAGGTAGGGAAGCAACAGCTCAAGATCCTTTGATAGCAGTTATTCGATGTTCTGGAAGCTACGAAAACAGACCCAGAACAACTCATTATGATGGTGCAGGGACGTGTGCAATTGCTTCAAGTTTATACTCGGGTGATACTGGTTGTGAATATGGCTGTTTGGGTTTTGGTGATTGTGTAAAAGCATGTGATTTTAATGCTATTTATATGAATATTAAAACTGGTTTGCCTGTTGTAATTGATGATAATTGTACAGCTTGCGGTGCTTGTGTAAAAGCATGTCCGAAAAATATAATTGAATTACGGAAGAAAAATAAAAAAGACAGAAAAATATTTGTTAGTTGCATTAATGAAGAAAAAGGTGGAATTGCAAAAAAAAGCTGTTCGGTTGCTTGTATTGGGTGTATGAAATGTCAAAAAGTTTGTCCTTATGATGCTATTACAATTGAAAATTTTTTGGCATATATTGATCCCATTAAATGCAAACTTTGCAGAAAATGCGTCACCGAATGCCCAACGGATGCCATTCATGAAATTAATTTTCCACCAAAAAGGGATAAAGAAGCTGAAAATAAAGAAAGTGCATAATTTAAAAAATTAAATATCTGGTGCTAAAAACATTTCCAAAAGGAGGCGTTCATCCAAGAGAGAACAAATTTTCAGAAAATGCAGAAATAAAAACTTTGCCAGTTCCTGAGAAAGTTATTATACCTTTATCTCAACATATAGGTGTTCCTTCAATTCCTATTGTTGATAAAGGCGATAAAGTTAAAACAGGTCAGCTTATTGCAAAAAGCGAAGGATTTGTTTCCTCCAATATACATTCCTCGGTAAGTGGTACAGTCGAAAAAATTGATAAAATTACTGATTCCTCCGGTTTTAAACGTAATACTATTATTATCAATGTGGAAAATGATGAATGGTTTGAAGGAATAGACTCCTCAAATGAGTTGAAAAAAGACCTGAATATTAAAAATAAAGAAATAATACCTAAAATATTAGAAGCTGGAATTGTTGGTCTGGGCGGTGCAACATTTCCTTCTCATGTTAAACTTTCTGTTCCAAAAACTGCAAAAATTGATACACTAGTAATCAATGGTGTTGAATGTGAGCCTTATTTAACTTCCGATCACAGATTAATGCTTGAAAAATCTGAAGAAATTTTGATTGGAGTTCAACTATTAAAAAAAGCATTAAATGTTGATATTGCTATAATTGGAATTGAAAATAATAAAAAAGATGCCATTGAAAAACTTGTTAATATATGCGCCGAATACAATGGAATTCAAGTTCAGGGATTAAAAGTAAAATACCCTCAAGGAGGAGAAAAACAGTTAATTAAGGCTCTTACAAAAAGAGAAATTCCATCAGGTGGATTACCTCTTGATGTTGGTGTTGTATGCTTTAACGTAGGTACTGCTTTTGCTGTTTATGAAGCTATCCAAAAAAACAAACCATTAATTGAAAGAGTGGTAACAATAACTGGTAAATCGATCAAAAATCCTTCAAACTTTAAAGTACGTATTGGTACGCCAGTTAAAAATTTAATTGAAGCAGTTGGGGGATTACCTGAAAATTGCGGAAAAATAATTAATGGAGGTCCTATGATGGGAAAAGCTTTATCAACAATTGAAGCTCCAATTGTTAAAGGTAGCTCTGGAATAGTAGTAGTTGATGAAGAAGAATCAAAAAGAAATGAAGTAATTAATTGCATTCGATGTGCCAAATGTGTATCAGTTTGTCCGATGGGACTTGAACCATATTTATTAATGACATTAACTGAATACAAAAAATTAGATAAATTAGAAGATAGAAAAATATTAGACTGTATTGAATGTGGTTCATGTGGTTACATTTGTCCATCAAACAGACCACTGCTTGATTATATACGATTTGGAAAATCGGAAATAAATAAACTTAGAAAAAAGTCATCTTAAATTTAAAATATAGAATGAGTAAACTTTTAACAGTATCTCCTTCGCCTCATACTCATGGTAACGAATCAGTACCAAAACTAATGTATGGTGTTGTATTAGCATTGTTACCAACCTTGGCAGTATCGATTTATTATTTTGGTTGGAGTGCTATTCTAATTACCGTAGTTGCTGTTACATCATGTTTAATTTTCGAATTCATTATTCAAAAATATTTACTTAAAGTAAAACCTTCTATAAATGACGGATCAGCTATTGTTACAGGAATATTATTAGCATTTAATATTCCAAGTAATTTACCAATTGGATTAATAATTTTAGGAAGTTTAATTGCCATTGGAGTTGGAAAAATGACTTTTGGTGGTTTAGGAAACAATCCTTTTAACCCTGCATTGGTTGGAAGGGTCTTTCTTCTGATTTCATTCCCGGTACAAATGACTACCTGGCCTTTACCAAAAGGATTTAGTACAAATTATGCCGATGCAATTACCGGAGCTACTCCATTAGGAATAATTAAAGAAGGGATAAAAAATGGAGATAAAATTGATTCTTTAATATCTCAAATACCAAGTCATATGGAGATGTTCTTAGGCTATATGAATGGTTCTATGGGAGAAATTGCAGCATTTGCTTTGATTATAGGATTACTATTTTTGTTGTGGAAAAAGATCATATCCATTCATATTCCCGTATCTATAATCTCAACAGTTTTTATTTTCACAGGCATTCTTTGGTTTATGAATCCTGAAAAATATATTGATCCATTATTTCATATTTTAACTGGTGGCATATTATTAGGAGCTATATTTATGGCAACCGATTATGTTACTTCTCCAATGACTCCGAAAGGTATGTGGATTTATGGTATAGGGATCGGATTTATAACCGTAGTAATTAGAATTTTCGGGGCTTATCCTGAAGGTGTTTCATTCGCCATATTAATAATGAATGCTTTTGTACCTTTAATTAATTCTAATTTTCCACCAAAACGATTTGGAAAGGAGGTAAAACGTGACTAAAAAAGAATCCTCATTTTTAAATATGGTGCTTACATTATTAATTGTAACACTATTATCCTCAACTTCATTAGGTATTATTTATTCTATAACTAAAGAACCAATTGAAAAAGCTAAAATAGCTATAAAAATTGCTGCTATAAATGAAGTTGTTCCGGAGTTTAATAATATTCCACTAAATGAATCAGAATCAATTCATATAAATAAAGATAGCCTGGTCATTTATCCTGCAAAAAAAGATGGACAAAAAGTGGGTACAGCAATTGAAACATTTTCCAATAAAGGATTTGGGGGAAAAATTAAACTTATGGTCGGTTTTCTTCCGGATGGAACATTAAACAATATTTCGGTCATGGAGCATAAAGAAACTCCAGGTCTTGGAGATAAAATGCAAAAAGAAAAATCAAGTTTTAGTGAACAATTTGCCGGTAAAAACCCATCAACATACAAATTAAAAGTAGTAAAAGACGGAGGAGATGTGGATGCTATTACAGCTGCAACAATTAGTTCAAGGGCATTTTGTGATGCAGTTCAAAGTGCATACAATACATTTATATCACTAGAAGTTAAAAATGATTCAACCCAAGTTGAAAATTAATATATATCAATTATGAACCAGTGGAAAAATTTCAACAAAGGCTTATTAAGAGAAAATCCGGTTTTTGTATTATTTCTTGGAATGTGCCCTACATTAGGCGTAACTACTTCAGCACTAAATGGATTGGGTATGGGATTAGCTACAACATTTGTACTGGTAATGAGTAATACATTTGTATCGCTTGTAAAAAATGTTATTCCGGATAAAGTAAGAATACCTTCTTTTATTGTAATTATTGCTTCATTTGTAACTATTGTTGAACTTTCAATGCAGGCCTACCTTCCTGGTTTATTTAAACAATTAGGCATTTTTATTCCATTGATTGTTGTGAACTGTATTGTATTAGGAAGAGCAGAAGCTTTCGCTTCAAAAAATTCGATTTTTTCATCAATAATTGACGGATTAAGTATGGGGCTAGGTTTTGCCTTTGGACTGACTATCCTGGGTACTGTGAGGGAAATTTTAGGTAGTGGTTCTGTATTTGGATACAAGTTTATTGCTGGAGATGGCATACTTGTATTTGTGCTTGCTCCGGGTGCTTTTATCGCATTGGGGTATTTAATAATGCTAGTACATAAAATAAATAAAAAAATTGCTTAACAATCAGCCATGGAATATATTTTAATCATCATTGCAGCGGTTTTTGTAAATAATATAGTTCTAAGTCAATTTTTGGGCATTTGCCCATTTATTGGTGTATCAAATAAAGTCGAAACAGCAGTTGGAATGACAGGGGCTGTCGCATTTGTAATGGTATTAGCAACTATTGTTACTTATATTTTACAGATAGCAGTTTTAGAAAGATTCGGAATTTCTTATATGCAAACCATTACTTTTATTCTAGTAATTGCTGCTCTTGTTCAATTAGTTGAAATTATTCTTAAAAAAGTTAGCCCATCATTATATCAGGCCCTTGGAATTTTCCTCCCATTAATTACTACAAATTGCGCAGTACTGGGTGTAGCAATACTTACCATACAAAAAGATTTTAATTTAATACAAGGCGTAGTTTTTGCTATATCAAATGCTGCAGGATTTGGTTTAGCCTTAATTATTTTTGCTGGTATTAGGGAACAATTGGAATTGGCTAATATTCCTAAAGCCCTTCAAGGAGTTCCTATCGCATTTATTGTAGCAGGACTCCTAGCGCTTGCTTTCATGGGTTTTGCTGGAATTGTTTAAATAAATCATTAACTAAGAAAATAAATTTATCACATAATCTAATAGAAATAGGTAAATTAGTAGTTGGAGTTTAAATATTAGAGATAAGAGTATAAAATAACACCAGCACAATTAATTTTTTAAAAATAAATTGTCAAGCCTTCAAAACGGAATTTAATCAAGAGGTTACAAATCTCTATAATTTAATTCCAAAAACAAGTACATCATCAATTTGCTCTCTTTCTCCTCTCCATTTAATAAACTCATCATAAAGTTTATCTTTCTGTTCACTTAGTGGATATTTTTCAAGTGTTTGCAAATACTCCCGAAATCTTTTAGTCATATATTTTCTGCCATCTTCACCACCAAATTGATCCTGGTATCCATCAGAAAATATATATAACATATTATTTCTGGTAAGTTCAAATTCATGTAATTTAAAAGGCTCTAATTTATGATAAATTGCAACCGGCATTTTATCTGCTTTTATTTGTAACATTTCGCCATTTTGAATTAAAAATAATGGATTATTGGCCCCTGCATAATATAGCTTATTATTATCCAGATCAATAGTTATAATAGCCATATCCATTCCATCTTTTGCTTCATCAACCTTTCCCTCCTGTTTAAGTGCTTCTATAACCTGGTCTCGCAAGTTATCTAAAATTTTATTGGGTAGAAATATTTTTTTCTTATTCACTATTTCATTAAGAAATGCCACGCCCAGCATACTCATAAAAGCTCCTGGCACTCCATGCCCAGTGCAATCGGCAGCTAAAATTACAAGTTTATTATTTACTCTTCCAATCCAGTAGAAATCCCCACTCACAATATCTCGAGGTAAATATAGTATAAAATGATCACTTACTATATCATCAAGAATAGATGCTGAGGGCAATACAGCAGATTGAATCCGTTGGGCATAATGAATGCTGTCGGTTATTTCCTGTTTTTGTTTTTTTATCTCATCTCTTTGTTCCCTTATTTCTTTTGTCCTTTCAGTAATTATATTTTCCAGTTTTTGGTTTTTGATCTTTAGCCGTCTAACATTTAATTGAATAAGAAGGTAAATAAATAGAATTACCAAAACACAATAAACAATATATGCAATTATGCTTCTGAACCATGGAGGATTGATACTAAAATTAATGCTATCTGATAAACTAATCTTATTATAGACATTTTGTGCTTTTACATAGAAATTATAATCACCCTCCTTCAGTTTTAAAAAATCCACCCTATTATTTGTACTCCAGCTAGACCAATTATCATTATGTCCTTCAAGTTTATAGGAATATTGTAAATCCTTTTCAGCATTATAATATGGTGCCGAAAATTGAAATTCGAGTGAATTATTATTATATGGAAGAATAATTGATTTATCTGGTGAGATGTTTAATGAATCGTTAATTGAATAAACCCTGTTAATTTTTGTTGAATATTTATAATCCCCAAATATTTTTTTTGACAGGTCAATAGCAATTAAACCATAATCAGAACCAATCAGGCAACTTTTATTATTGGGGCAGAAAATAGTACTTAGCTTACCCATCTTTATTTCTTTAAATGGATTGCTAATTTTTTCTCCAGTTTTTTTATCAATATAAAATATATTATACCCATTTGATATCCATACTTTATCCACTTTATCCTGAAACGCAGTAACAGATTCTTGTATAAAATATCCATATACATTTGCGAGTTCAAAATAACCGCTCAATTCAATATTAAGCTGTTTCAGACTGTCAGGAAGCTGGGCGCTTAATTCTTCTGGTGATACATACCTGAACAATCCACTCTGAGAAGCTATAACTATTGAAGAATCCAATGAATACGGGACTATCCATCCTCCAGGTAACCCATCATTAATTGTGAAATTCTCAATTTTTACTTCATCATTAATATTCATTGACAATTTATATAAACCGTTTTTAAAACTGCCTATATAAAAATTATTCCAGCCATCTTTATTATTTATAAAAATGATATTAACGAGATCCCCTCTAATTGGAAGATCCAATTTACTCCACCTATTATTTTTCCAATAATATATTTCATTATTTCCAACAGCAAGAAAATGATGATTATCACCTGATTGACCAAAAGACCTTATATAATGATTGATATATGATATTTTATTTCTACCACTTAATTCAGTTATTCCTTCATCAGTTGCAATAAAAAACCGGTTTTTATATGCTGTTATATCCCAAATTTGATTGCTAATATTCTGATAAAGATTAAACGAATTTTCTTTTTTATTAAAAGCAAACAAACCCATTGAAGTAGCTATAAAATCTTGATTATTATATGAAAATATTTTTCCAATCTTTCCATTTATTCCATTTTCTTTTGAATAAATACTATACAATAAATTGTATCTTATTTTACTTATACCGTAATTTCCTGCACACCAAATATTGCCATAACAATCTTCGGTTATCATGTTTATTTCATTATTTGTTAAACCAGCTTTTTCATTGATTAAATTTATTTCACTTGTTCTTGGATTTAAATTTAAAAGTCCATTCTGATTTGAAAAAAGCATTAAAGAATTATCAGATAATAATTGCCCCCCATAAATAGAACTCGTCGTAATTAATTTATTATTATTAAAAAGTTTTAAATTTTTTAACTCATTATCAATTGAGTAAATACCGTCTTGGTTGGTTACAATATAGAGTATGTCATTTGATAAATTAGGAATAACTGCAAAAATTCCAACATTCTTAAAATAATCTCCTTTTTCAATTAATTTAAAGCATGTGTCTGAGTATTCCATTAAACCAATATCCCGCTGCCTTATAATAAGTTTATTATCAACATAAAACACCTTGTGGAATGATGTTTCCGGTTTTATAATACGCTGTAAATCTGTATTATTATATAAATAAAGTAAATTCTCAGCTTGAAATAGTATTTGCCCATTCTGTAATTTTAAAATATTCCTTATAGGTGATGTCGGGGTATTTTCTTTTGATAACGAATCAGAAAGTGAATAATAGTTATATACACCTAAACTATTATTAATTAAAAACCCAAATTCAGTATTTCCGCCGATATAAATCTTATTCGAATCGATAAAAATAGCTGTAACCCAGGTATCTTCTTTCACCGGGTAATAGTTCCAGTTCGATCCATTAAATTCCAGCATACCACCGCCTGTCCCACTATAAATATTTCCATTTAAGCCTTGTGTAATGCATAAAACCTGGCTTTCAATTTTAAGACCATAATTTTCGGGGGTGTAATCTATTACTTTGTAATAATTATATTGGCATATTGATGTAAAAAAATTAAATAAGAATAGAAGCAGAATGGATTGTCTCATACAACAGAAGTTTATTTGGAATTAGAAATCTTATTTAATTCTTTTTATAAATTCAGCTAAATCTTCTCCTTGTGGATGTCCATAAAATTCATTTACAAAACTAAATGCCTGTTTTTTAAATTCATCCTCGTTATTTAATACTTGTTTAATATTCAATAATTCTTCAGCAAGTTTTTCTTCATCCGGTAATATGGCCATAAATTCACTCATCAAATTAGCTTCCTCACCTTTCATATAAAACAATCTAAAGATTATATTCTCAGGATTTTTTCTGGATTGTCCATCAATTGTAAAAATATCCTTTTTTGAGATTATTAAAGTATCGTTATTCGACATTAGTTTTTTATTAATCGCCTCGCCATTATAATCATAATTTATAAAGAAAAAATTATTGTCGTCGGTTGAGAAATTATTCGGATCAATACAAACCTTTACTTCTTCAATGATTAGAAAATTGTCTTTAAAATGGTTCTGGAAATCAACAATATTTAAAAGTGTACCCCCAGCTCGTGATGAAATATTCTGAATAGGTGGCATGAAATGAGCTTTTCCACTTACTGCATTTTTATCAGGCGGAGTCAATACAAATTGTCCTTTTTCTGGATTTAAAACAGCTGCCCTGGATAATTCTGATTTAAATATAAAATCATCATTTTCCTGAACAGTAATGCCTGATTTTAATGGTTGGTTATCTACTGCTTTTAATATTTCTCCCTGCACTTTTATCACATAATATTTATTATTTTGAGAATAAGCAGATAAAATTGCGATTGATATTACTATCATGTTAAATAAGAGAATTCTTTTCATAGCTGGTATTTTTGAATTAATATTTAGTACTAAAAATACATATAGTTTACACAAAATTCAAAAAATCATCTAATTATGTTATGCCTAACAAGTATTATTAAGTATTATTAAGTATTCTTAAGCATGTTAATACGAATATATATCCCATTCTTCAATTATTTTCATAAATTCATCTACAAAAAAGACTCAAATCTCACTAGAAAAATAACTTTAATCAAAAAATAATTATTATACACGTTGTTAAAAGTTTAACTTCTTTTGAATAATTAATTTATTGTTTATTTTAGGATATTTATTTAAATTCATGTTTTCAATCTTTTATAGTATAAATAAATTGATTAATTTCAATGGTAATTAATCATATGATAGATTACAATTAACAAATGAAATATTTACTAAATTAATTAACCTAAAATTTTTAATTATGAAAATGATAAAAAATGTGTTTCTCTCATGTATCTTACTGGGAACTTTACAATTTGGCATTTCCCAGGAACAAGAAGCCTTATGGCAAGTTAATTTTGATAAAGAAGTTGCATGGACAAAAATTACAGATGTCGGTATTTTACTTATAGGCACATCCGATATGGTGTTAAAAGGTATTGACACGCGTGACGGAAAAATTCTATGGGAAAATGATGTTATGAAAGGTGCCAAAGGCATTAAAGGTCCTGATGGTAAAAAACAAGAACAAAGTGCATTATTCGATCAGTATGTTAATGTATTATCTGATGATGAAGTTCCTGAAATATCCGACCTTATAGAGATAAAGTATAATGATCTGATGACTGGTTTTAAAAACTATACCGTTTTTAATATGCGAACCGGCGATGTAATCACAAGCCCTGAAAAAGCAAATATGCCTGTTACAAAATTTATGGGCAAGCAAATGGCTACTTTTAATTACAATGGGACTTCTTATATTCCGCAAATAAAAGCTGCTATAATTTCAGGTAACTGGGTAGATTATACGAATAAACAAGATCCTGATAAAGCTCTTACAAAGCTTATTGATCTTCCAAGTGGGGAAGTTCGTTGGGAATCAAATGCAGTTGCTATTGATGCATATCCATATATTGATGCTAATGGTAATCTGATTTTAGCTGGTACAAAAAAAATTGCCAAATTAAGTGGAAAAGACGGATCAATAATATGGGAATTTAACACAAGTGATAAAAAACAGGCTTTTGAAAGCTTTGATGTAAACCTTGACCTCTCAGCCGGATACTTCTTCGAAAAGAAAAAAAATACCGGACAACTAACAGCTTTAGATCTTAACTCTGGTAAAGTAATATGGAGCAACGAAATGAAACTAAAAGTTGTACCAACAATGAGCGCCATGAATTCTGGTGTTATTTTAATTGATGAGAAGTTTCTTACCCTTATCGATATGCAAACCGGTGCCGAAAAATGGAAAGCTAAAAAAGCCACAGGTACTGTTATCGATTTAGGAAAAGGATATGCAGTCGCAGCACGTGGAACGAGGTTATTAATGCTTGATCCTGCCACGGGTGAAGTTAAATGGGACGAAAAAGTAAAAGGTATAGAAATTGACCAAATTGCTGCAAAAGGGATAGTTTATTCAGACATTAAAGGCCGTTTAGGTATTATTACCTACGATGGAGAAAAAGTATGGGATAAAAAAGGTATGTTACCTGTACCTGAAGTTCGTTATAAACCAGAATTGTCGAAAGAATTAATGTATGCAGAGGGAACATTATATGAGGTTGATCTGGTTGAAGGCGTATATAAAGTTCTTAAAGATAAGATTGATAAAGAATTTAAAGAGGATGAAGTGCCAACTCAAATCGAATTAGTTGAAGGGGGGTACTTGTTAAGTGCTGCAAACAATTTGATGATGCTTGAAAAAGATGGAAGCGTTCGCTGGCACAAGTATTGGGATATTCCTGAAATGAGCATGGCCGCAAAAATTGCTTTACGTACGTTACAAGTTGCTATGGCAGCAGCTGCAGGTGCAAATCAGGCTGCTGCAGCGCAATCTGGCTGGTCATCAGACAAAAGATATTTTGAGCAACAAGCCAAATACTTATCAGAAGGAGCTGATGAAGCCGGGGCTGCAGCAAGTCAAAAATTTACAGCCACAAAATCAAGAGGAGATATCCAGGTTGTGCTTGCTGTAATTGGTGAAGGCGGACAAAAGAAAGGTGCAGGCCTTGTAAAAGTTGATCGTAAAACTGGGGAAGAACTAGCTACCATGATTCTTGGTGACAAAGAACCTATATATGACTTCGATCCAATTTCTGGTCAAATATTCTATAAAGCCGATAAAAAACAAATTATTAGTTATACTTTTTAAATATTATCGAATTACTTAAGGAAAGGCTTTCAATTGGAAGCCTTTCCTCATTTACAAACATTCTCAAATTAATAACCCTAAATAATTTCCACTCATGAGACGAATAGCATATTATATTTTTGCATTTATATATATATTTACTATTCAAGTAAAAAGCCAGGATAAAGAATTAATAATCAGGCAAGGCCATCGCGATGAAATAAAAATGGTAAAATACTCACCCAATGGAAAATACATTTATACAGCAGGTGCAGATAAGTTAATTAAAAAATGGGATGTAAACAATGGTATTGATGTTGTTACATATTATGGACATGAGTCTGGAGTAAATTGCCTGGAAATTACTCCTGATGGAAATAAACTATTCTCAGGAGATATGAATGGGAAAATAATAATTTGGGATCTTCAAAATAATAAAATATTAAAAGAAATATCTGCTCATTCAGGAGCAGTTAATATAATAAAGCTTACACCCGATTACTCAAGTTTTGTATCAGGCAGTGCTGACATGCTCATAAAAGTATGGGATATAAACAGTGCTGAATTAAAGCAAACTATAGAAGGTTTCACAGGTGAAATTATATCATTTGGGATATCCCCGGATGGAAAGCTGATGATGTCTGGTGGACAAAGAACCAATGATACAGAATTCTTACTAATAGACATGGAAAAAGGAGTAATTATTGATGACGCTCTGAAGCATGTGAAAGGTGCCGGAGCTGCTAAAGTTGCCACCCTTGCTATTACGTCTGGACTTTCAGTAGCCGCAAGCCTGGCAAAAGGGAATGTCGGGAAAGACATGCTTGATTTATACACGATGAAATACAATAATATTGAATTCATGAAAGATGGAAAATCAGCTTTGGTATGCATGAATCTTTATATACACTTAACAGCTGCTAAAGGTGAAGAAGATAAGACAGGAGGAACAATTATATCTATTGTTGAATTAAATGATGACAGAACTGAATTTGTAGACGTGAATCGTCCAAAAAAATGGCAATCTGATTATACCAATACCATGGCAATGTTTAACGAAGACCAGACAAAAATCATTGCAAACATGAAGCAGTCAATCAATATATATGATATGACTACTGCTGAATTCCCGGAAAAAACGAAAGAAGCTATAACATACACACCACCAATTCTTAAAGAATTTTCCGGCGATGTCGCCTGGCTAAATTCCATCGCCCTTTCTCCTGATTATAGAACAGTAGCTTCATCCGGTGAAGATAAAAGTATTAAGCTTTGGGATATCCAATCAGGACGTTTGATCAGAAGTCTTGAAGGTTATGTAAGTCCTGTTTTAGCCGTTGATGTAACACCTGATGGCAATTACATGCTAATTGGTTCTATTGATCAGAATATGACTTTATGGGATTTATCAACCGGACAATTAATCAGAACATTTGAGCGATCATCTGATGTGAATCATATTGATATTTCTGCTGATGGAAGATACATGTTAACATCAGCCGTTAATACCAGGTTTGTAAAATACTGGCACTTTGAAAGAGGAACCATTGTTAAAACCTTCATGGAAGATAAAGACAACATAATATGGACAAAATTTGATGAAGATCCTGAATATGTTTTAACGGCCTGCGACAATTCTGAAGTTAAGAAGTGGTCAATTGCTGAAGGTAAAATAAAGAAAAAGCTAAAAGAAGATTATACACAACTTGAAGATAAATTCTCTGATTCAAAATATAAATGTTCATTCGATAAAAGCAAATTGAATATTAAATCAAGTGGAAGTGATTATTTTACCGATAATCAAAAAGGGATTATTACAGATGCCGCATTTACCAATGATGGTAAATTATTAATCACTACTAATGATGTTGGTGAAATAATTCTATATGAATTAACTACAAAAGAGAAAAAAATTAGTATGGCCCAGATTGGTCATTTTGATTACATAACCTACACTCCCGATTTTTATTATACATCATCAAAAGGGGCGTCAAAAGCACTCGCCTTTAGACAAGGAGATAATGTATTGACTTTTGAACAAATGGAATTAAGGTACAACAGACCAGATATTATTTCTGAGCGTTTAGGTTATGCTTCGAAACGATTAGTGATTTCACTTAAAGCTGCTTATGAAAAGCGCTTAAAACTATTAGGTTTTACTGAATCAGATTTATCCGGTGATATTCATTTACCTGAGTTAAAGATCAATTACGAAAAATTACCACTTGCTACAACTGAAAAGAATTTTCAATTTACACTTCAGGCAAGTGACAACCAGTATAAACTAAAAAAATTACATATTTATGTAAATGATATACCTGTTTATGGAAGCCAGGGTATTGATCTTACTTCTGAAAACACAAATTCTATAAATAAATCAATCGATTTGGAATTATCTTCCGGAATAAATGAAATAAAAGCTACTATAATTAATGAAAAAGGGATGGAATCAATTCCAAAAGTTTTTGAGATCAATTATAATGCTCCATATTACAAACCAAGTTTATATATAGTTGCAATTGGAGTTTCAGAATATGAAGAAAGCAAATACAACCTCGCTTTTGCTGCAAAAGATGCTCATGATATTATTTCATTAATGGAAACATCCCAACAATTCGAAAATGTTTATTCAAAATTATTGATTAATCAGGACGCAACAAAATTAAATATCAATAACTTACGATCGTTTTTAGAAGGTGCTTCGGTTGATGATGTTGTAATGATATTCATTGCTGGTCATGGTTTACTCGATAATCATTATAACTACTATTTTGCAACACACAATATGAATTTTAGTAATCCTTCAGATGGAGGTTTAGCATATATGGAATTAGAAAAATTGATTGACGGTTTAAAATGTCGTAAAAAATTAATATTTATGGATACATGTCACTCCGGCGAGCTTGATAAAGATGATGTAGAAAAAGCTAAAGCAGATGTTGTGAAATCAAATTCAGTTGTATTTCGTTCAGCTGGGGAAGCTGTTCAATATAAAGAAGACGGATTTGGTTTAAAAAATACATTAGAATTATCTAAATCATTGTTCGGTGACTTACGAAAAGGTACAGGTGCTACAGTAATTTCTGCTGCAGGAGGTGCTGAATTTGCATTAGAAGGAGTAAACTCTTCTAATGGATTATTTACTTCATGTTTTCTTGAAGGCATAAATACTCGTAGGGCTGATCTTGATCGAGACAGAAAATATACCGTTTCTGAATTAAGAACTT
>CAZBZX010000003.1:0-36047 GCA_964496465.1 uncultured Bacteroidales bacterium | reverse complement strand
GTTTCTTCACCATATAGGTGCTGACTTCCCGTTACAAACCAAACTTCCATTTGAATCTTTTTTAATTATTTAATTATTACCAGAAATATATATAAAATGTAACTATAATACCAATAATTATTATTGAGTTTATAATATCCCATATGCCCCAACTTGCCCTGGTTGCAGCTTTTTCTTCAGGAGTTGCAGCTGCATAAGTGTATTTCAATTGATTTTCGTTTGGAGCTTGTGTGAAATAGCTAATGATAACCATTGTTACAATACAAAGGAAAAATAGCATAATAGTATAATGTAACCAATTAATAGCTTCAATCTTATAAACAATTCCACCGCTGTTAAGATAATACTGATGAATAGTTTCTTTTACCTGGGCTATTAATTGGGAAGCATTTTGTTTACCTTCTATTGTCATACTTGAGAGAGAATCAGTTGCCATACTAATTTTTTCATTTAATGATGAACCAATATCTGATGGAAAAGAGCGTGAAATTTTTGCACCGACGGATGATAAATCATCAATATATTCTGATTTTGCCTTGTCTGAATTAAGATACAAAACAGTATCAACCATACCTCCAACTTTACCAACAATTCCATAAACAATATTTAAAACAAGCCGGAACATTCCCAGTCCAAATCCAACTATCATTCCCCAAAATGCACCTTTTGAAGTTGTTTTACGCCAAAAGACTCCAAGTAAAAATACAGATGCTATAGCAGGAGCCAATAAACCCTGAACTGCCTGAAGATATTCATACAATACTTTTCCGAGTCCGAGCATCACTGGTATCCAAAAAACTCCTAAAATAACAACAGTGGCCGTTGCAATTCGTCCAATAACTACATAATGTTTTCCAGTTTTATCAGGGCGCATTTTTTTATAAAAATCCTCAACAAAAAGCATCGCTGATGAGTTAAATAATGAAGATAAAGAGCTCATTAAGGCAGCCAGTAATCCGCACACAACTATACCTGTAATACCTTTAGGCAATAACTGGGCAACCATTGATGCAAAGGCCGAATCGCTGCTTTGTACATCAAGTAAACCTTTCTGATATAAAGCAAATGCTATCATTCCCGGAATTAGAAATATAAACACCGGTAAAAGCTTAAAATAACCAGCAAGAATGGCACCTCTACGAGCTTCTCTTTCATCTCTGCCCGAGAGTACACGCTGAACAATATATTGATCGGTACACCAATACCAGAAACCTATGATAGCAGAGCCAAGCAACACCCCAGTCCAAGGAAAATCAGGATCAGAAGCAGGCCTGACAAGTTCTAAATTTGGACCTACTATATTTTGAAGTTCTCCCCATCCGCCCAGCTTAATAAGACCCACAATTAAAATAACAATAGATCCAAACAATAATATGGGTGTTTGAAGAATGGAAGTATACATAACAGCTCTCATCCCTCCGAAAATGGTATACAAACCGGTAATTACAACAAGACCTACAGCGCTAACCCAGAAAAAGTCAACTTCATTTCCTAGTATATTAACTGAATCTATATTAAAAACCGTATCAAAAACTACTCCGCCAGCATAAACTGTAACAGCTACTTTTGTAAGAACATAGCTAACCAGCGATATTACCGATAGCACTGAACGAGATCCTGGAGAAAATCGTTTTTCAAGAAATTCAGGCATTGTAAAAATCTTAATCCTATTATAAAATGGGACAAAAACCCATCCCAGAATTAATATCAACCAGGCATGCATTTCCCAATGAGCCATAGCCATACCACTTAAAAATCCTGCTCCGGCAAGACCAACAAGGTGCTCTGAACCTATGTTAGAAGCAAAAATTGATGAACCTATTGACCACCATCTCGCGCTTTTACCTGCAAGAAAATAGTCGGTGGTATTTTCTTCTTTCTGAAGTAAAACCCACCATATAATACCTATTAATACTAAGAAAAAAATGCCTAGTACAATCCAATCTAATGTTGCCATATTAATTTAATTTTAGGTTTAATTATTTCATTTGTCAAAGCTAATAAAATTTCAAAAGTAAAAAATACTTTTAAAAATATATATTAAAATTGATTTTCAAAAAAAACATTGAATAATTTTAAAAATTATATTAATAAAAATTTATCTGTTTGCTATTCATCTTAATATTATTTATATTCGGTTGAATATAATATTATGAATAAAACCTGGAATTACATATCATATTTAGGATTAACTATAAAATTTAATTCATTAGATGACCGATCAAAAGTTATTAGCAATCAAATCAATTTTGCTATGCTTCTTTTTATGTTCATTCTTTTTATTTTCAATACAATTGAAAGAGAACTTGAAAATGGAGTTATGACAATTGGCTCAATAAGAGTAATTATTGTGCTATTTTTCAATGCTCTAAACATATTCTTGGCTTCAAAAAAATTGCATGAAATTCAAAAAATCATCCTGATATTTATTCCGACATTTGTTATTTTGATTTTTCCAACATTAATTGGATTTGTTGAAGAGGAAAGTTTTTTTTATTACCCTTATATTATCATAGCCTTTTCAATTGTTCCTCAATTAATACTTCCTATTGGTAAAAAAAGATTGCTTTTTTCCATCTCAATGGCCTATTTTTTAATCCTTATTCTATTCTGTGACAATTTTTTAGTATTTAAAGCATCAAGTCAACCTGAAGTTGTAAAGCTGATTAAAACATTTTATGTTAATTATAAAGTTATTCCCATATTACTTTATTTATTTTTCAATTTCAGTATATATTACTTGCGAAGACTTAATACTAGATTTGAAAATGAAATTATGGAATCTAATCAGGAATTGAATTCAGCCATAGAAGAATTACGGGTTACTCAACAACATTTGGTACAATCAGAAAAAATGGCATCATTAGGTACATTAACAGCTGGTATTGCTCATGAAATAAATAATCCACTAAATTTTATAAATGGCGGTATTGAAATAATTAATAACATAAAAAGCAAATTAAAAGATAAAGAATTTGTTGAGCAATGTAATGTTGCTATTGATATTATTCGTGAGGGAGTAGAACGGGCCTCCACAATTATTTCCTCTTTAATGACTTTTTCTTATAGAGGTAAGCCAAAACTTATGAAAACAGATTTAGCAGAAATAGTTGAAAGAACACTCCTTTTTCTAAAAACTAAAACTACTGAGGATATTCAAATTATTAAACGATACGATCTGGATAAAGAAATTGCTGTTTATCAGGATAAAATCCATCAGGTATTATTAAATGTTGTTGATAATGCTATTTATGCCGTAAATTTAAATAAGGGTGAAAAAATAATTAATATCGTTATTTCGGAAGAAAATGAAAAGAATAAAAAATATGCTGTAATTGCTATTTCAAACAACGGGCCCCGAATTCATGAAGAAGAATTAAAACAGCTTTTTGATCCGTTTTTCACAACAAAAGATCCTGGTAAAGGGACTGGCTTAGGATTATCAATATGCTATTCATTAATCAAAGAACATAACGGAACAATTGAAGCAAAAAATATAGATGATAAAGTTGTATTTACATTAAAATTACCTTTTTAAATTGATGAAAATTAAAAACTTAAAAATAGAACAGGCAACCAAAAACGATATTTCTCTTATTTTACAATTTATTAAAGAACTTGCTATTTATGAAAAGCTGCTTGATAAAGTTACTGCTAATGAAAAAATACTAAAAAAGACTCTTTTTGGTAAAAATAAATTCGCTGAAGTTATTTTAGCTTATTTAAATGAAATCCCGGTTGGATTTTCGATCTATTTTTATAATTTTTCTTCTTTTGTTGGAAAACCAGGTATTTATATTGAAGATATTTATGTAAAGCCAGAATTTAGGGGAAAAGGTATTGGAAAGGCTATTTTTAAATACTTTGGAGAATTAGTAAAAGAAAAAGATTGCGGGAGAATTGAATGGTCTGTTTTGAACTGGAATAAACCTTCAATAGACTTCTATCTGAAATTAGGAGCTATTCCTATGGACGAATGGACAGTCTTTCGTTTAACTGGCGATAAGATTAATCAATTAGACTTATTATAATTTATTCGTAAACGAATAAGAAGCTATTTATTATTGAATATGTATTGAAAAAAATAGTAACTTAGAATTAATAATAACTATTAATATCCATTATAGAACTTTAAATGGCAGAAGATTATATTAAATATAAAAATCTTTTTGATACCATGGAACTTGGTGTCGTTTACCAGGATAGAAATGGTAAAATAATTGAAGCAAATCCAGCTGCAGAAAAAATACTTGGACTTTCAGTAAATGAACTAAATAAGCTTGATTCAAATTCAGAACATTGGAAAGCAATAAAAGAGGATGGCAATCCTTTTCCTGGAAATGAGCATCCATCAATTATAGCCCTTAAAACTGGGAAAAGGGTAAATAATGTGATAATGGGCATATATTCGAATAAAGAAAAAAGCTATAAATGGATCCTTATAAATGCTGTGCCTGAATTTACAGAAGGAGAAGCAAAACCTATAAGCGTTTATACAACTTTCAACGATTTTACGGCTTATAAAAAAAACGAAGATATCCTTCAGCATTTCCGGATGGCGGTTGAATTATCTTCAAATGCAGTAGGTATGTCAACTGCTGAAGGAAGACATTGGTACCAAAATAAGGCATTTGATAAATTATTTGGTGAAATTGGAGAAGACCCACCTGCCACCTTATATGTTGATGAAAATTTAGGGAGGGAAGTATTAAAAACCATAATGGCAGGTAAAGAATGGAGTGGTGAAGTTGAAATGTATGATAAAAATAAAAACATAATATTAATAAGTCTACGTGCCTATTCTATAAAAAATACTGACGGGCAGGTAATTGGATTAGTTGGCGTGCATACCGATATTACAGAGAATAAAATACTATTGGATAAACTATGCGATAGCGAAGAAAAATTACAACAAAATGTTGAGGAACTTGAAGCAATAGTTGATGCCATGCCAGGCATGGTAAGTGTTGTTGATACGGAGTATAATATAATAATTGCCAATAATGAAGCTGCCAGGGTATTTGGCAATTCAAATAAAAATGAAGTAATAGGTAAAAAATGTTACGAACTTCGAAAAAAATATACAGAAGTTTGTCCGCAATGTGCAATTAAAAAAGCTTTTGAAACGAGAAAAATGGTAGAAAGAGTTTCTACACCCGAAGAAGAAAAATTGATGGGAATGGCCACAAAAGCATATGCAGTGCCTCTTATAAATAATGAAGGCAAAATATGGGGCGGTGTTGAAATAATAATGGATGTGTCTGATCTAAAAGAAAAAGAAAAAGCATTAATTGAAAGTGAAAAAAGACTTAATCTTGCAGTTAAAGGGACTGGGGCAGGTTTATGGGACTGGAATATACAAACAGGTGAAACCATTTTTAATGAAATATGGGCAGAAATTATAGGATATACATTAGATGAATTACAGCCGATCAATATCAATACATGGAAAAAACATGTTCATCCTGAAGATCTTAAAAAATCAGATAAATTATTAGAAGAACATTTTGCAGGCAAAACAGAAATGTACCAATGCGAAGTCAGGATTAATCATAAAAAGGGTCACTGGGTATGGATATTGGATCGCGGAAAAGTATCTGAATGGGGTGAAAATGGAAAGCCGGTTCGAATGACTGGAACACATTTGGAAATAACAAGACAAAAGGAAGCAGAAATTGCTTTGCGGGAAAGCGAAAATAAATTTAAATTTCTTTTAAATAATTTAAATGATGCCATTTTTTTGCATCCATTCAATATTGAAAAACCTGAAAAATTTATTGAAGTAAATAATATTGCATGCAAACGATATGGCTATATACGGGAAGAATTCTTAGCATTAACACCCATTAATCTTACTACTGATAGTGAAACCACAAAAAAACAATGGCGAAAAAACCAGGAAAATCAGCTGAAAGATGGACTTCGTATTTTTGAAACAATTCATATAACAAAAACCAGTGTAAAAATACCGGTTGAAATTAATTCAAGTATTATAGAAATAAACAATAAAAAATATATTCTAGCAGTTGTCAGGGATATTACCGAGCGTAAAAAATTTGAAAAACAAATCGTAAAAACACAATTTGGAATTGAACATGCACAAATAGGAGTTATGCAATTAGATGACAATGCTAATATTTATTATGCAAATAATTATGCCTGTAAAACCCTTGGATATTCGAAAGAAGAATTGGCCAAGTTAAGTGTTTTCGACATAAATCCTACTTTTGATAAAGAAAAATGGGAAAAACATCGGAAAAAAACGAAAACAGAAACTGTTATAAATATTGAAACGATCCACAAGAGAAAAGACGGCTCAACATTTCCAGCTCAAGTAACCATAAATTATATCGAATTCGAAGATGAACAAATGTCAATATCATTTATGACCGATATTACCGAGCGTAAACAAACCGAAGAAGCTTTAAAAGAAAGCGAAGAAAAATTCAGGCATCTATCTGAAGAATCACCTAACATGATCTTCATTAATCAGAAAGGTAAAATCGCTTATGTAAACAAAACATGCGAAAAATATACACAATATAAAATTGAAGAATTTTATAGCGATAATTTTAATTTCATGTCACTTATTGATCCGAAAGATATAGAAGCTATCAAAGAAAACTTTAAAAAACACCAAACAGGTCAGGACGTTCCTCCTTATGAATATCGTTTAATTTCAAAAAAAGGAGATAAATTAGATGTTATAATAAATACTAAATTAATTCATTATCAAAATGATTATGCTATACTTGGAATTGTAACAGATATCACCGAACGAAAATTAGTCGAAAAAAAAATTAAAGAAAGCGAAAAGCGATTCCGGTCCATGATTGAAAAAAATACCGATGCAATTGTACTGGTTGACATGCAAGGCAAAATTATTTATGAAAGCCCTGCAGCCGAAAGACTATCAGGTTATATATCAAACGAAAGAATGCATAAAAATGCTTTCGAACTTATACATAAAAACGATTTACAAAACATACAAAATACTTTTGCGCAAATAGTAAATAAAAAGGGAGAATCAGTTGCATTTCAATTCAAGGGAATAAAAAAGAATAAAGAAATATGGTGGGCTGAAGGTGTTGCTACCAATTTACTTCATGATCCCAGTATAAATGCCATTGTAGTAAATTACAGGGATGTAACGGATAGAGTAAATACCGAAAATGCCCTGCGTGATCAGATGCAGGAGTATTTATCTCTTAACGAAGAATATCTGGCACAAAACGATGAATTAAGAAGAAGTCTGGATCAAATTCAAAAAATTAATACTGAGTTAGAAAAGGCAAAAGAAAAAGCCGAAGAAAGCGACCGGTTAAAAACTGCTTTCCTGGCCAATATGAGTCATGAAATACGTACTCCTATGAACGGGATAATCGGATTTGCCGAGCTACTTAAAAAACCAGAACTTACAGAAGAACAAATTGAAAAATATTCCGATATTATCCAGCAAAGCGGTGATCGTATGCTTAATATTATTAATGATTTAATAGATATATCGAAAATAGAGGCTGGTCAAGTTGAAATAAAAAATGAAGAAACAAATGTTAACCAGATTTTTGATAACCTTTATCTTTTCTTTGAGCCAGAGATAATTAAAAAGAATATTACACTGTCATACAAAAAAGAATTACCTGAAAATAAAAGTCGAATAATTACTGATAAAACAAAATTAAACCAGGTGCTAATTAATTTAATAAAAAATGCTATTAAATATACAAATGAAGGAGGTATTGAATATAGCTACGAATTAAAAGGAAAATATCTCGAATTCAAAATTAAAGATACCGGCATAGGAATTGACAAAGGATACATTGATAAAATATTTGAACGATTCCGACAAGTTGATTTAAGACCAATTAAATCTGAAGAAGGCTCTGGACTGGGTTTATCTATCTCAAGAGCATATGTTGAATTGATGGGTGGAAAAATATGGGTGGAATCACAATTAAATAAAGGTTCTGTTTTCTTCTTTCAAATTCCTTATCAAGCATCTAAAACCGATGAAAGTATTTCTGAATCAGCAAATAAAAATCCTATAAATATTCTTAAAAACCATTCCATATTAATTGTTGAAGATGATGAAGTAAGTTATTTGTTTTTAAAGGAAATTCTTGAAAATCATGGTGCTAAAATTATATATGCCGAGAATGGTGTAAAAGCTATTGATGAAATAAAATCAAATAGAAATATAATAGATATTATTTTGATGGATATCAAAATGCCAAAATTAAATGGTTATGAAGCCACAAAACAAATTAAAGAAATAAATCCTAACATATATATTATTGCACAAACTGCTTTTGCAACAGACAATGACAGGCAAAATGCCCTTCAGGCTGGTTGTGACGATTATATCTCCAAACCTATTAATAAAGACCTTCTTATTGAAAAAATAAGAAGAAAAAATTAAGCTTTTAATTAAAAACAAATAATTACCGGAAAATGGAAAATCAAGATAAACAAAAAATTGATCAAATAATTAAAGACAGAAAGGTTGCGCACACTTATTTTAAAGATAAATCTGAAGTATACAGGTCGTTTGTTGATATGGAGCAAAAGACATATAAGGATGGGGCATTAACAAAAAAACAAAAAGAATTAATTGCTGTTGGAATTTCAATCGTTATAAATTGTGAGTCTTGCCTGGAATGGCACATAAAACAAGCACTGGATGCCAAAGCCGCTGAAAACGAAATATTAGAAGCCATTGAAGTAGGAATAGAAATGAGTGGTGGTCCGGGAACAGTATCAGCCCGATTCGCCATGAATGTGTTGGATTATTATATTAAAAAAGACTAAATGAATATACAAACCGCAAGATTAATACTTCGCGAAATCGAGTGGAATGATTTGGAAAACATTCATCAATTACATTCATATCCTGAAGTAGATGAATACAATACGCTTGGAATTCCAAAAAATATTAAAGAGACAAAGGAGGTAATGAAACCAGCCATTGAAAATCAGAATGAAAAAATCCGGACTTTGTACTGTTGGGTAGTTGAAAAAAAAAAGACTAAAAAATTTATAGGACTTGCAGGCATGAATGCTCCAGCCAACCGTTTCAAAATCGGAGAAATCTATTATAAATTAATCCCCGAGTTCTGGGGAAATGGCTATGCAACTGAAGCTGCCAAAGGACTTGTAAAATTTGGTTTTGAAACCTTAAAACTTCATCGTGTTGAAGCCGGTGTTGCCACTAAAAATGTTCAATCAATAAAAGTACTGGAGAAAATTGGGATGAAAAACGAAGGGATCAGGCGAAAAATATTACCTATTCGTGGTAAATGAAAAGACAATTATCATTTTGCCATTGTTGAAGATGATGAGAGAAATTATTGAATAATCAGAAGGATGGAATATTACAGTATTGGGTAATAAATAATAGTTCAATTTCTTCACTCAGTTATTCCAATATTCCAAAACTCCAATCTTTACACTTCTAAAACTTATCCTTATCTTTACTTTCAATTAAAATTTAAAAATTATACATAGAAAATTATGAAATACCGGACATTAGGAAGAACGGGGTTTAAGGTTTCAGAAATTAGTTTAGGAACCTGGCAGGTTGGTGGAAAATGGGGTGATAAATTTGACCACAACAATGCCGACAAAATTTTAAATACTGCCATTGAAAAAGGTATCAATTTTATCGATACAGCTGATGTATATGGTGATGGTGGCGGTGAAAGTGAACAGGCTGTAGGCCGTTTAAAAAGATCACATCCTGAAATTTTAGTTGCTACAAAATGCGGCAGAAGGCTAAATCCACATACCAACGAGCAATATACTCCACAAATCTTACGGGGATTTGTTGAAGCAAGTTTAAAAAATATAGGAATTGATACAATTGATCTTATTCAACTTCATTGCCCTCCTACCCAAGTATATTACAGACCAGAAATATTTGAAGAATTCGATAAATTAATCGCTGAAGGAAAAATAAAAAAACTTGGGATTAGCGTTGAAAAAGTAGAAGAAGCTTTAAAAGCGATTGAATATCCAAATGTTGATACTGTTCAGATTATTTTTAACATGTTTCGTCAACGACCTGCAGAATTATTCTTTGAACAAGCTAAAAAGAAAAACATAGGTATTTTAGCCAGAGTTCCTCTAGCAAGTGGATTATTAAGCGGAAAATATACCAAAAACACAACTTTTTCAGCTGGCGATCATCGTAATTTTAATCGCAATGGTGAAGCTTTTGATAAAGGAGAAACCTTTTCGGGCATCGATTATAACACTGGTATTGAAGCTGTTGAGGAATTAAAAAAATTTCTTCCTGGAATTGATCTTGCACAGGCAGCTTTGAAATGGATTTTAATGTTTAGCGAAGTAAGCTGTGTTATACCGGGAGCTTCTAAAGTTGAACATCTTCTATCTAATATTCAAACAGGGGATTTAAACGATTTAAACATAGATCAGCTTTCAGCAATTCAAAAAATCTACAATTCAAAAATTAAAAACCTGGTGCATCATTTATGGTAGTCAAAATCCATGTATATTTTCTATATTATTATTCAGTGTCACTCTGAGTTAATCGAAGAGTGTATGAATAAATGATTCGACAAGCTCAGCATTACAACCAATAAAAAAACATTTTATAGTAAAATCAAGTATAATCGTCTAATATTCTTTATTAAAATTCATTCATGAAATTTGAATTCTTTCAGCCATCGGGCATTTTAGCGAATTATATTAAGCAATACTGGTTACTGGAAACCGATCAATCTGATGGCAGTATTGTTGAGAGAGTTATTCCAAATGGTACTGTCGATTTAATGTTTCATTATAAAAAAGAATTATTTGTAAAAACAGAAACAGGTAATGAGTACACACAGCCAAAATCTTTTATAAGTGGCATATCTAGTTCCTTTGCGGATGTACACTCGCAAGGTGAGATTGGAATGATATGTGTTGAGTTTTATCCATTTGCTGCAAATTGTTTTTTTCAACTTCCATTAAAAGAAATAGAGAATACAATTTTGGATTTAGAGTCAATCTATAACCAAGAAATAAAAGATGTAGAAGAACTAATAGCTGGTGAGAATACATCTCAAAAGAAAATTAATTTTATTGAAAAATTTCTATTAAGTCACCTTCAATTTAAAAATAATCATAATGTAAAATTCATCAAAGAAGGTCTTAAATTAATTAAACAGCAAAAAGGAAATATTTCTATCAACGAGTTATCAAGATCGCTTTGCACTACTCCAAAAACACTTGAGCGCAAGTTTGCAACTTATCTGGGCAAAACTCCAAAACAATACAGTAAAATTATTAGATTTCAACAAATGATATATTCCTTATCAAAAGATTCTGACGATTCATATATTGATCTGATATATCATTTTGGATTTTATGACCAGGCTCATTTTATTAAAGAGTTTAAATCTTTATCAGGCTATACTCCAAAAGAATTTGCAAAAATATTTCATCCAACTCAGGATTTTTATCAATAACCCATTTACTTGATTTCTTATTAAATACTTAAGTTTATATAGAACTTATGCATAGTTAATTTTAAATGATCTCCATATAATATTAATATATTGCTTATTTTGATGATTTTTACCAATGGTAAGGGAAATATATAAAAATTGCGTCTTTAAAGCATAACGAAAATTTTGGCAAACCTAATTAAACCCATTATGAAATCCTCAACTCGAAAAATGCTTTTTTATACCCTTTCAACCATCCTTTTCTTTTTATTGGTTCCGTTTTCAATTAGTAACATTTTCAGTCAAAAAGCTTGTGATCCGATATTTTCACATCAACGTGGTTTTTACAATGAACCGTTCGAATTGATTATAAATAGCGCCCTAATGGGTGCGGCCATTCGATATACAATTGACGGAACTGACCCGGCTACTTCCAAAACAGCATCTACAGGAAATATTCCGGTAAAAATAAACATTGATCCAGCGATTGTTGAAAATAGAAATAATACTCCTGGATTTTTGGTAAGAGCTTATACATTTAAAGATGATTTCGAACCAAGTGATGTCATTACACAAACCTATATTTTTCCAGAAAAAGTAAAAACCCAAACTTATCCTGGAGAAGATTGGCCAGCGCCAAATTCAGCGTTGATTGGCCAAAGCATAATTTATGATGTTTCTACAAAAATAACACAAGAAGATGTACGATATAAAGATTCAATAACTGATGCTTTATTAGATATACCGAGCATTTCACTTGTGGCTAATTTAGAAAATTTCTTTGATCCTGCTGAAGGGATATATTCTAATCCACATGGTAGAGGAAAATTTTGGGAACAACCTGTTTCAGTCGAATTTATTAACATGAAAAATAACCGCGATTTTCATATAAATGCAGGGATGCGGATAAGAGGTGGCTGGAGTCGAAGGCCAGATAATCCTAAGCATGCTTTAAGGTTATATTTTCGAAAAGAATATGGAAAGGGAAAATTAGATTACCCTCTTTTTGGTGAAGAAGGCACCACTTCATTTGATAAAATTGACCTACGTACAAGTCAGAATTACTCGTGGAGTGGAGAATATTCTGATATGAATATCATGAACCGAGAAGTACTTTTCAGGGATTTACAGGGTAAAACAAAAAATCCATATACACGAAGCCGATATTACCATTTATATATAAATGGAATGTATTGGGGTATATACCAAACAGAAGAAAGGCCAAGCGGAACCTATGGAGAAAGTTATTTTGGAGGAAAAAAAGATGATTATGATGTAGTAAAACCAATTGGTTCCTTTTTAGATGGACATGGTGGACAGAATGAAATTACCGAAGGTAATTGGGATGCATTTAATAGATTGGTTGAATCCTCAACTGGATTTGCAAATAATAATGAGTTATATTTTAAAGTCCAAGGATTAAATGAAAATGGAACTATTAATCCGGATTATGAAAAACTAGTTGATTTAGAGCACCTTATTGATTATAATTTAATAGTATTCTATGCTGATAATTGGGATGGACCAGGAAGGGGAGGAAACGTGAATAATTATTTTGGCATGTATAACCGAGAAAATCCTGACGGGTTTAAATATTTTGTACACGATTTTGAGCATGCACTGGTTCTCAATGGAGATAACTGGTCTTTTCAAAATGAGGAAATTAAAGTATTCCCGGAAATTTTAAGCCCATATGTGCTTTTAAATAATATGATGCAAAATGATGAATGTAAAGTAAAATTTTATGACAGAGTTTATAAATGGTTTTATAAAGAAAAGGTATTTCAACCCGACTCTGTAATTAAATTATTCATGGATCGTGCAAACCAAATTGATAAAGCAATTATTGCAGAATCAGCGCGATGGGGGGATGTATATTCCACAAATAATCCAAGAAATAAATACGATGACTGGCTCCCTTTTATAAACAGAATAAAAAATGAGTTTTTACCTACAAGAACTGAAACTGTAATGAGTAGTATCATCAGTACAGGATTTTACCCTTCAACTAAAGCTCCTGACTTTATTTCAAATTCCACAACATTTTTTAAAAGCCAATGGTATATTAATTCAACACAAAATTTATTGATTTCAAAAAATGGGCAAACTGGTCAATTAGCTATTACCTTTGATGGAACTGATCCACGAGAAACTGGAGGACAAATAAACTCTACTGCCCTTACTCCTTCATCTGATACAAACATTTCTATCAGCTCATCTTTGATTATAAAATCAAGAATCTTAAATGATAATGAATGGAGCCCATTAAATGAAATGGAAGTATACTATCCTGAAAATTTCGATGGATTAAAAATTACCGAAATTCATTATAATCCACTTAATAAAGATACTATTAATGGAAGTGATTATGAATTTATTGAAATTTACAATTCAGGTACTTCACCTATAAATTTAACAGGTTGTCAATTTATTGCAGGAATAAAATATACATTTATTAAACAAGCTTTGCTACAACCTGGGCAATACCTGGTTTTGGCTTCAAATTTAAATCGATTTAAAGAACGCTATGCTTTTAATGCATTCGATCAGTTTAAAGGAAATCTTGATAATAAAGGCGAAAGGATAATACTTATTCATCCTTTCAATGATACAATAATAAATATCGAATACAACAACAAGTTGCCTTGGCCATTAGCTGCTGATGGTAAAGGATTTTCTTTAGTATTAAAAGATAGTATTTTAAATGAAAAATATAATTCAGGTGATTCCTGGAATGCTTAAAACACTATAAATGGTTCCCCAAATATTAAAGACGAAACATCAATTATTTTACCGATTTATATTAACGAAATATTAAGTCAGTCTGATTATCCAACTGTTGATGCCATTGAATTATTTAATCCTAATAAGCAGGAAGTTAATATTAGTGGATGGTATTTAACGGATAATTTTAACATACCTGCAAAATGGAAAATTCCTGAAAATTCAATCATCTTACCTGGTAGATTCCTGACCTTTTATGAAGGGCATTATGCTGACACAACAATGCAATTTACAGCTGATGAATTTGGAAGTGGTTTTTCACTAAGCTCAAAAGGAGAAGAAGTTTATATTTTTTCGACCAATTCTTTAAGCGAGATAACTGGTTTTGTGCATGGTTTTTCATATGATTATTTGGATACTTCTCTGACAATAGGCAGGTACATTTCTCAACATAAAGAACAATTTGTAATCTTTAAAAAAAGTAGTTTTAATGATACAAATGCAAGCCCTTTAATTGGCCCTATTGTATTTAATTCAATAAGGTATAAAAGCTTTGAAAATGGGATTGAATATATTCAACTCATAAATATTAATGGTGATAACGTTCATTTGTACAATTTAAAAAATCCGGAGAATACATGGAAAATTGATGGAATTGATTTTGAATTTCCTCGAAATATAACTGTTAATGCTGGAGATGCAATTTACCTAATTAATGAAAATATTACCATTGCTGAATTTAAGTCACTTAAAAATTTAAATAATGATGATTTAGTTTTTAATTATAATGGCAATCTTGCTAATGAAGGAGAAAGACTAGCCATTTTAAAACCTTGCGATCCATATAAGAATAATGGTGAAACTATTATTCCCTATATGTTAATTGATGAGACTGACTATAATAACAAAAATCCTTGGCCAGTAATTGAGAATGCTGTTTTTAGTATTACAAAAATTTACCCGGATTTATATTCCAATAATCCTGAAAACTGGGTAGCAGAAATTGATTCATTTAAAATTGAAAATGATTTACCACCTGGTTATCAAAATGCATACTATATTACCAAATTAAAATCAACAGGATATATTGGGGAATATAGTTGGAATGTAGATAAAGAAACCTTACCAGCGGGATTAGAATTTAATGCTCAAACAATTCAAATTTATGGAATTCCAACTGAACAAGGAAGCTTTAGTATTAAAGTTGAAGTAATAAATAAAATTGACACTTTTGTTCAATTTTTAAATTTTATCATTCATGCAAATAATTCACCCATAGCACAAAATGATACCCTGACAGTTTTACCCTATTCAGATTCATTTTTAGATGTCCTGTTAAATGATTTTGATCTTGATGGTGACAAATACTCCTGGTACCTCAAAATTGCTAATAAGCCAAAAAATGGAACAGTAAGTATTGATCAAAAGAGTAACCGGGTAATCTATAAATCGAATAAAACGAGCCCGGGTTATGATGAATTTTCTTATGAAGTAGATGATGGCCAAGGCAAAGATACTGCCAGTGTTTATCTTAAAATTCAACCCTCAAATCAAGATGATTTTGAGGCGTTGATGGCTTTTTATGAAGCTACTGGTAACGATTCATGGATTACAAAAACAGGATGGGAAGATAAAGTAAACAACATCAGCAATGATTGGCATGGGGTTAGAGTTGAAAACGGGCGTGTCGTTGCGCTTTGTCCGGTCAGTAACAATTTAGGAGGTACAATGCCAGATGAAATTGGTTTATTAAGTGATCTAAAATATTTCATTCTAGGCGGATCGGTAAAATATCATAGTTATGAAAACAAGGTATCAGGAGATATCCCGTCTTCTATTGGAAATTTAATAAAACTTGAAGATGTAAATTTTTATGCAAATGGTTTATTGTCTGTTCCTTCATCACTTAATAATCTGCAAAAATTAAAATTCATTGATTTATCAGAAAACCAATTAGAAGATTTGCCAAACCTGACTGATCTAAAAACTGATCAAATTTACGTTCGCAGAAATATGTTGACATTTGAAGATCTGGAACCAAATATTGAACTATTTCATGTACCTTTATTTTATCAGGAACAAGGGGCTAGTGGCTATTTCGGAACGCTTGAATTAAATATCGGAGACCGTGTAGTATTAGAATCGAAGATATATGGAGGTGAACATAATATTTTCACATGGAACCAATTTGGAAATGATATTATCTATGAACCTATATCAGGTCCTGATAATTCGATTTTCATCATTTCTGCTTTAACCAAAGAAAATTTTCACAAATACGTCTGTAATGTTACAAACACTATTATTAGAGAACTAAGTTTTACAGGAGCAAGTTATTACATTAAAGAAAAAGAGAAACCTGAAAATATTAATCATATTAATTCCGATGACATATTTATCTATTCTAATTTAAATTGTATTTATATCAATTTTGGTTCTATTCCAGATAATGCTTTTATAGAGGTATATAATTTATTAGGAGAACAAATTTATGTACAAAGACTTTCAAGTCTTTACAATAAAATTACTTTACACAATAATGAGGGAATTTATATAGTTAAAGTAATCAATGGAAACCAGTTATCACAAAAAAAATTATTAATAAGTAAATAATAATACATGGCCAAAATTGATGATCGCATTTTAAATATTATCCAAAAGCGATTTGGGTACGATGCTGAAGAAATTAAAGAATTCAGTAAAAATCCACGAAATATTGAATTGATATCAAAAAATAAAGAATACGATTCAAAATATATTGTGCTTGAAGTAGTGGAATCGAAAGGATGCAATAGCAACCATAAAATTGGTGATAAATTCTATTTTGATTTTGCAGGAAATATTTTAACAGAATTAAGTCCAAATAAAATATGTAGTTATTCGTTAAACAGCTCATTAATGCTTGTATTTACAGCGAATGAAATGATTTATGCCGGAATAGATCCTAATGAAATAAAATTTAAAAGAGCCAGCTGTTTTGATGTGGGAATTGAATGTGGTGGCTGGGGAAGAATTGTTTTGGAACTCAAGATTGAAAATAAACCAATTCAATAAGAAATCTTGGTGAATCATTGTGCGATTCTTTGTGACCTTCGTGGTATAAATATTTATTACCACCAAGAACTCAAAGCATAAACAAAGTACTTCAAATTTATTTTAAAAATGTCGTTTTTTTACAATTTTATGTTTTCAATTTATTACTAATTTGCATAAAATTAAAGAAATGAAAAAAGATACGATTCAAATCATTAACGCTCACACCAACAATTTAAAAAATCTTAGCGTTGAAATTCCAAAGCAAAAGCTGGTTGTTTTTACTGGTGTTTCAGGTTCAGGAAAATCTTCGCTGGTTTTTGATACGGTATATACTGAAGCCCAACGGCAGTTAATAGAAACCTTCTCAACCTTTGCACGTGCCCGTATGCCAAAATTATCAAGACCTGATGTGGATGATATTCACAATTTGTCCACTGCAATTGTTATCGATCAAAAACGAATGGGTAAAAATTTAAGAAGTACGGTTGGTACCGCCACTGAAATCAACACTTATTTAAGATTATTATATTCACGTTTTGCTCAACCTTTTATAGGCCCTTCTTTCCTGTTTTCATTTAATCATCCAGATGGTATGTGCCCTGTTTGTCACGGATTAGGTAAAAAAATTTCTATCAACCTGGATATGCTGCTGGATAAAGAAAAAACCATTCGTGAAGGTGCAGTAATCCACCCTGAATTTAAAGTAGGAGGTTGGCTGTGGAGGGAATTAATAGCTGTTGAAATCATAGATGTAGATAAAAAACTGAAAGACTTTACTGAAAAAGAAATGCATGTTTTGCTAAATACCGAGCCTATTCCTATTACTAAAAAACATGGTGCTGGTATTTATTCCAAAAATTGGGAAGGATTTGCACGCAGATTGAAACGAAGAATTACGGAAAGAGCTGAAGCAGAAGAGGCTGAAGAAGAAAAAAATATTTATAAAAAATACCTGGTCTATTCCGATTGTGAAGCTTGCAAAGGTATGAGAATAAATGAAAAAGCCCAATCAATAAAATTAAACGGATTGTCGATTGGTGAAATTTGTGAACTTGAGTTATCTGATGCTGTTAATTTTTTAAAAGAAATTAAAGAAGAAAAAGCTATCCCTGTAATCAGGAAGGCAAAATATTTACTGGATCATTTGATTGAAATAGGTGTTGGTTATTTAACGCTTAGCAGGCCAGTTTCAACTCTTTCTGGAGGGGAATCTCAACGAGTAAAAATGGCCCGGCAGCTCGACTGTAATTTGGTGGATTTGATGTATATTATGGATGAGCCATCAATAGGATTACATCCCCGAGATACGGATAAACTAATGAAAATTTTGCATAAAATTAAGGAAAATGGAAATAGTGTATTTATTGTGGAACATGATCCGAAAATAATAAAAAAAGCTGAATGGATAATTGATATTGGCCCGAAAGCAGGAAGAGAAGGTGGTAATATTGTTTATTCCGGTGAACCTGAAGGTTTAAAAAATACATCAAGTATTACCGGTAAATATCTATATGATAATAAAATAAAGAATTACAATCGAAAATCACCAGTTGGGTTTATTAAATTAAAAAATATAACCATTCATAATTTAAAAAACGTATCCGTTAATATTCCAAAAGGAGTTTTAACTTGTGTAACCGGTGTTGCTGGAAGTGGTAAAAGTAGTTTAATCAACCATTATTTTATCAAAAACTATCCGGAAGCCATTGTTATTGACCAATCTCCGGTTGGAAAATCATCAAGGGGTAATCCTGCCACTTATACTGAAGCATTTACATCCATTAGGGAAGAATTCGCAAAAACCAACAACGTAAAAGCATCTCTTTTCAGCTTCAATTCAAAAGGGGCTTGTCCAAAGTGCAACGGACAAGGATTTTTAGCAATGGAATTGCATTTTTTAGATGCAGTTAAAACGGTATGTGATGAATGTGAAGGAACAAGATATAGAGCTGAAGTGTTACACTTTTTATATAAAGGTAAAAACATTGCTGACGTATTAAATATGACTGTGAATCAAATTCAAGACTTCTTCGAAAATAACAAAATTAACAAACGTTTTAAAGCATTGCAGGATGTAGGTTTGGGCTATCTTAAAATCGGTCAGTCGCTTAGCTCTCTATCCGGAGGTGAAGCACAGCGATTAAAGCTGGCATCAGAAATCCATAAAAAAAGTAATATTTATATTATGGATGAACCTACAACCGGTTTGCATATGGCGGATATTGACAGGTTATATCAAATTATTAAATCACTGGTTCAAAAAAATAACACTGTTATCATTATTGAACATAATCTGGACATTATTAAACATGCTGACTGGATTATTGACATGGGTCCAGAAGGAGGAAAAAAAGGAGGAGAAATATTATTTGGAGGTATTCCAGAAGAATTAATAAAATGTAATAAATCATTTACAGGTAAGTATTTAAAGGAAGTTATCTAAATTGAAAAATAAGATTTTATTTAATAATTATTTTTCCTCTTTGAATTTTACGATCTTGTTTTAATTTATATAAATATATGCCCGAAGAGAGATCATCAATATAGATTTGTTTATTCTCGGAAATGGATTGTTTTAATACTATTTTCCCATTTATATTATATATTTCAAAAATTATGGGATTTAAATCATTTTCCATTCCTCCAAAATTTATTTCACTTGTTGCAGGATTAGGATATATAAAAATATCATCATGGAGAAAACGAGAAATATTATTTTTATTAATAATAGATAAATCTGAATAATAAAATGTTTCTCTAGAAACATTTTTCCAGCCATCTTCAAAATCTGAATCATGAATATAATAATTATACATCAATGGTTTATTTATTATCTTCACTGAATAAGTTGGCATAATTACAGTATTATTTGGTAGTAATAATTCTGAGAGTTGATATAATTCATCATATATATATTCATCTTTTTGAAATTCAGTCCAATCTTTTTCTTCTATTTCCCAATGAAAAACAATCCATAAAACAGGATTTCCTCCTTCATCTAATATGTATTCTGATTTAAGACTATTAATCCATTCACTTATGCTTTCTTCAAAATATTGACTAATTAATTGTACTCTGTTTCCGTTTTCATCATATTCATACTTATATTTCCAACCACCAATCCATTGTTCTGTATCTTCATCCCAATCATATTCTGCATCTTGCATCATCTTTCCCTCATCATCATATGTATATTCATATTTAATTTTGGATAACCATTGATTTAGACTATCAACCCATATTTGATGAATCTGTTTTATTTCATTACCTAAAGAATCGTAAGTATAATCACTTTTGGAGGAATTAATCCACCCATTCATTTCTTCACGCCAATTATATCCAACTAAACTTTTTATTTCATCTTTAATTCCATAAACAGTTCTGTATCTTTTATACATAAACCATTCATTTAATTCCTTATCCCATAAATAATCTATTTCTTCAATTCGCCTTCCAACTGTATCATATTTATAATCCTCTTGCCAGTAACCAGTCCATTCATTTGAGTTAATGTGCTTATATAATGTTTTATACTGTATTACATTGCCATTCGTATCATATGAATATTCTTCTTTACCAACATTATACCATTGGTTTATACTGTCAATCCAATAATAACTATCAAGTTGTAATAATTGTCCGTCATTACTGTAGATTTTTTTCCAACTTTGCATTCCAATCCACTTTTTTTCATTAACCATCCAGTAAAACTGATAAAATTCGGTCATTTCCCCTAAAGTATTATATAAATACTCATATTTACTACTATCTACCCACTGATTAACTTTATTATTCCAATAGTATACGTTTTTCTGTTTTAAATTATTTTTTGCATCATATAAATACTCATATTTATAAGAATTTTCTAACTCATAGACCCTAGATTTTATTATTATTGAATCTAACCTTTGTTTTAATTCTACAGTTGATTGAAGATTTGAAATTTGTCCAATTATATAAATTGGAATGAAATAAAAACCTATAATTTGGGATATTTTTTTCATTTTAACGTTTTTGCTTTTAATAAATAACTTAACAACTCTCCATAATTATAATGCCCCCTCTTATTTCATCATTAAATATTAAATCAAAACTAGAATTAAATTTATAAATATTAATTTAATTAAACAATATTACTATTTTATTCTTCAATTACAATCTCGTTTTGACTAACACAATATGCAGCAAAATACCCTAAAACTTCATATGGTAAATTCGTTTCAGGATTTGCTGGAGCAAAAGATCCCATGACCATAGAGCGCATAATTTCCATTTCGGTATATTCTGTAATTGAATTTAATAAAGTTGTATAATACATAAAGGTTTTTTCATTATAGGTTAGCAATTCTATTCGCATACTATCATTAATTTTCAAAGGAAATGTGCCGCGCCTTTTTACAGCAAGATCAACATAGTTACCATCAAAGAATTTATCATCCCATAAATAAATATCGTATTTATTTTTATAATATAAAGTATCATTCTGATATACTTTAAACCTGTAAAAATTCTCTTCATCTTCTGGATCCTGAAATTCACATTTTAATCTGTATCCGTCTTCATCATGTGGCGTTGGGGCCAAAATGTATTCATAATTAATCGCATCAAGTTCAATTTTATCTGGCATTGTGGATGAGGCAATTATTTCATCACCATTAATTGTAATTCTTAATGTATATGTATTTCCTGGAACTCCATGAATTTTTGAAGTATAATAAATACCTGCTTCTGCTTCACTGAGTGTATCAATAACTCCTTGATCATCTGAAATAACAACAAAAGCGTCATTAATTCTTATAAATTCACTTGGTTCGAAATAATTTTCTGTCCAGGATAATTTAACCAAATATGGTCCCGGATCATCTGTGATATTTGCCTCAACGACGATTTTAGGATCAGCACTATTCAAATCAATCTCAATTACTTCCTCACAGGAAAGAATTGAAATAATTGATAAAATAGCTATATATATAATTAATCTAGTCTTTTTCATCTTATTTATTATTAGAATTTAAAATTATAGGTAACTGATGGCACAATAGAGAATAATGATAATTGTAATGCTTCGGAATAGAGTGGATCATCTTCACTTACTTGAAAATAAATTGCATATGCATTTTTGCGAGCATAAACATTATATATTGAAAATGCCCAATTTGATTCCCATTTTTCTGTTTTTCTTTTCATGTAGGTTAAACTTAAATCAAGCCTGTGATAATCCGGCATTCTATAACCATTTCTTTCAGTGTAATAATTAATAACATGATCATCGATTATATATTTACCGCTTGGAAAAGTCACAGGATTACCGCTTGTAAACACCCAATTAGCAGCAATAGTAAACTTTTGCGATAATTGATAAGATCCCACAATTGAAATATCATGTGTTCTGTCCTGAGTTGACGGAAACCAGCTCCCATCATTAATTTGATCAAATTTACGTTCTGTTCGGGATATGGTATAATTAATCCAGCCTTTAAATTTACCTTTAGTTTTCTCAATGGATAATTCCATTCCATAAGCTCTCCCATTTCCGTGTATTATTTGCGATTCAACCGTTTCATTTAATGTAAGATCTGCGCCATTCTTATAATCAATAAGGTGTTGCATATCTTTATAATATACTTCCAATGAGGATTCATACGTATTTTCGTGAAAATTTCTGAAATACCCCAGGCTAAACTGATCGGCTATCAACGGTTCAATATTATTACTACTAGGCACCCACAAATCTGAGGGTGTACTTGATGTGGATTTTGATAATAAATGAAGATATTGGCTGTTTTTTGAATATGATGTTTTTATTGATTTTTCATTATTAATGATGTAATTAATTCCTATACGAGGTTCAAAGCAATCATAACTTTTTATTGATTCGTTGTTGGAAAATTCCTTTTCATCTAAAATATTACCTTCATCATCAAACATATAAACTGCTCCTGGACCTAAAAGATTAAAGTATGAATATCGTAATCCATAGTTGAAGCTTATATAATTATTCAGCTTAAAATCATTTGCAAAATATGCGGCTAATTCAACGCCATGTCTTTCTTCAAGAATTATGTCATTCATTTTTGATGTATCAGAAGTTGATAACTCTCCAGGATAAAAAGTGTGATGCAGTCCATTAAATCCAAATTTCAAGGTATTCTTCGGATTGATGTAAAAGGTAAAATCTTGTTTTACATTAATATCTTTTATTCCTGATGAAATATCAATTCTTCTATCTCCGGCTTCGTTGCCAAATTTATAATCATAATCGCTATAAATTATAGAGGTATTAGAAAACAGCTTATCGTTAATTAAATGGTTCCATCGAATTGTACTTGTAGCGTTTCCCCAGTCAAAACCAAATCTATCAGCAAAATTGAAAACATCCCTGCCAAAATACGCGGATAAAAATATTCTACTATTCTGGTTAATTCTGTAATTTGCTTTCGCATTAAAATCATAAAAATATAACTCTATATTTTGTCTGTTCTGGTCATTTGACAACTTTAAAAAAGCATCTGCATATGATCGCCGGCCTGATAAAATAAATGCCCCTTTATCTTTAACTATAGGGTGCTCGACTGTTAATCTTGAGGAAATCAAACCTATACCCCCTGAAACAACTAGTTCTTTTGAATTTCCTTCATTCATATTTATGTCTAGTACAGAAGATATTCTGCCTCCATATTCAGCTGGTATGGAACCCTTAAATAATTCAGCATTTTTTATTGCATCTGAATTGAATACAGAAAAGAATCCCAGCAAATGTGATGCATTATAAACGGGGGCTTCATCAAGCAAAATAAGGTTCTGATCAATTGTGCCACCTCTTACAAAAAATCCGCTATTTCCTTCTCCACTTGACTTAACTCCTGGTGTAAGCTGAATAGTTTTTAAAATATCCTGCTCACCAAATATTACCGGTATTGATTTCATGCTTTTAGGATCAAGCTTTATCGTTCCCATTTCAGTTGATATGATATTTTTATTTGCGGCTTCAGATGTAACAACTACTTCATCTAATTCAGTTTTTCTTTCTGCTAATTCTATATCGTGTTTAACATTTTTAGTTAAATTTAATTTCAGAACTATTTGTTCAAAACCCATGTACGAATAGTATAATTCATAATTTCCACCTGGTATTGTAATAGAATAAAATCCGTATACATTAGTTACACCACCAGTATTAAGTTCTTTAATAAAAACTGTTGCTCCAATTAACTCTTCTCCTGAGGTTTTATCTTTTATAAATCCGCTGATTGTATATGCCTCTTGCGCTTTGCAAATATTTATTATAGATAACATAATTGTCAGAAATACAATAATTTTTACTTTTCCATTCATAATAATTTTAATTAAAAATTTATTAATTCACCGATAAAATTATGACGGAATAATATAAAACAGAAAAGAGATATACTAAATCGGAAAGGATATAGACGAATCAGAAAATTTTATCTATAGATTATATTTTTCTACTAATTGATAGAAATCTTTTTTATATGAATCGCCAACAGGTATGCGCTTTTCTCCAATAATTATGCGATTTCGCTGAATGCTCTCAATTTTATTAATAGAAATAATAAATGATCTGTGTACCCTTATAAATTGATCTTTTGGAAGTTTTTCCTGGATAGCCTTTAAACTTTGTAATGTTAAAATAGGTTTAGAACCAGCATATATTTTTATATAATCCTTTAATCCTTCTATATACAATATGTCATTGAGGTTTATTTTAACTGAGCTGTAATCAGCATTCACAAAAATAAAATCATTCTTTTGTTTTTCATTTTCAGGAGATACTTTGCTAGTATGTTTTGCATATGCTTTATTAGTAGCTTTTAAAAACCGTTCAAAAGTAAAAGGTTTTAATAAATAGTCAATTGCATCAAGATTATAGCTCTCAACTGCATATTTACTAAAGGCAGTAGTAAAAATAACCATGGGTTTATGTTGCATGCTTTCAGCAAACTGGACACCAGACAATTTCGGCATTTGAATATCTAAATAAATCAAATCAATCTTTTTTTTATGAATTATTTCCAAGGCCTCTAATGCATTTTTACATTTATCAATAAGTTTTAAAAACGGAACTTTATTAATAAAGTCTTCCAGTAAATCTTGCGCAAGAGGTTCGTCATCTACAATAATGCAGTTCATCAATTAATTGTTTTTATTATCATTTGATTTCAATTTTAGGACTAGTTTTACTCGAAAGATCTTATCATCCTTATCAATAAGCAATAAATGATTATTTACGTATAACATTTCCAGTCTCTTTTTAAGATTACTTAATCCAATACCTGATTCCTTATTACTATCCTGTTCAAGTATTGTATTTTTAACTTGCATTGTAAATTCTTTTCCTTCAATTTTAATATTAATATTAATTGAAGTATTAGTTGAACTATCAACTCCATGTTTAAATGCGTTTTCAATAATTGGAATTAAAAGTAAAGGTTCGATATAATGATTTTTAAATTCTCCTTGTGATTGAAATGTAATATTAACATTGTCAAAAATCCTCAGCTTTTGCAACTCAATATAATCAAGTATATATTCTATTTCATTAATAAGGGGTGCAAATTCATTATCCGATTCATAGAGCACATAACGCATTAATCCAGATAATTTTACAATTGCCTCCGCTGTTTTCTTTGATTCCTTATTTGCTATTGAATAAATACTGTTTAAGGTATTAAATAAAAAATGGGGATTAATTTGTGATTTCAAATAGGCAAGCTCTGATTTAATCCTTTCTCTTTCAATTTCTTTCCTGTTTTCTTCATTTTCGAATAGTGTTTGAGTAACCTTTATACTTGTACTTACAGCAAAAGCAATAAATACAAGCATTGCCGAGCGTAACGGTAAATTCGGATTATTAATATTATTAATTGGTATACATTTTATAAATAAATGATCATGTAAATTATTTTTAATAATAAAGTCTAAATTAAATTTAGTAATATAATAGACCGTAAAAGTTGAGATTATAAGAATAAAAATATATAATATGAAATAATTTTTAGATAATAATCTAGGTATTAAAATATACATATTCAAATAATAGAATGTAATAATGAAAACAAAATTATAGGCTATTCCAACTCTGATTATTGATTCCGATTCAACATCATGAATAACATGCGCAATAATTAAAAAAGTAAGCCATGACAGCACATGAGAAGATATCTTAAATAATTTGGTATTTATAAATTGATGCATTACAATTATTACTTTAATATATATAGAGGTAAAGTTAAATTAAAATTTCAAGAGAACGACATTGAATATATAAATGAGAATATTTAATAGATAAAGAGAGTAAAAATATCGATTGATTTTGAATTTGATATATGGAAGGCTCCATTACAGATAATTATAATCTTTTACTCATAGTATAAGCGGTTTCCAATTCATCCACAATTTCAAATCCTGCTCTTTGATAAAAAGAAACAGCTTTATTTCTTTTATCTACGCTTAATGAAAGATTTTTATGCCCCTTACTCCTTGCCAGAATAATAAATTCTTCCAGTAATTTTGTTCCAATTCCCTGATTTCTATATTTGTCCTTAATTGCCATGGTTAATTCAGGAGTATTTATATCAATAAATCCATACCCTTTATTACTTTCTATAAATAATCTTCCCCAAATTGCCCCGATTAATTCCTTATTAAAATGAGCAATAAGTCCAAAATCATCAGAATTATCCCAATTTTTAATATATTTAGAAATTTCAGGTGAATCAATAATTGACTTTGGAAACGGTTTTTTATCTTCAGGAACAAACAAAGCTTCAAATAACATTTCCCTTAAAAACCCAATATTTTTATTATCAATTTTTTTAAATTCTAATTGAGATTCCATTTTCAATACATCATTTCTTATAATAGTTCACCCCTATCAATTCCAGCCGCTTCAACTGATCATTCAACCTTACTTCATATTCCTCCCAGTTCCTGTTTTCTTGTAATGACCACCCTATTTCAGCATGACCAATTATTCGTGGAAAAGCCATATATTCAATTTCTTTCAGATTATGAATGGTTTCTGACCATAATGGAGCTTCAACTCCAATAATACTTTTATCCGTAACTCCTTCAAGTCTTTCAGACGGATCCCATTCATATGCATCCTGAACACTTGTAGTTCCTGCCCAATCTAAACCAAGATTTGTTAATGAATCATACTTCATATCGAGATATGCTTTTTCAGATGGTGACATAATAACTCTTAATCCTATTTCGGCTCCTTTTTTTGCATGATTACTATTCCAATGTTGAAGCAAACTTGATGCATCAATATCGGCTTGAGAAATTTCCTCCCATCCCACCATTATTTTATTATATTTCAGTAAAATATCACGAGTCTTCTCAATAAATACTTTATAATCTTTTAAATTAGTCGAATGCGCTTCATCCCCTCCTATATGAATGTATTTTCCAAGTGAAATTTCGCTGATTTCTCTTATAACATTATCTAAAAATTGATAGGTTATCTCTTTATCAATACATAATGAACTGAACCCAACCCGCATACCAGTATAAGGGCTGCTGGCAATTCCATCACAATTCAATTCAGCATATGATGCTAATGCAGCATTCATATGGCCTGGCATATCAATTTCAGGAATAACTGTAATGTATCGATCTTCAGCATATTTAATAATCTCGATAAACTGTTTCTGTGTATAAAATCCTCCTGGATAATTTCCAACTGCCGATTTAGAACCTATTTCTGTTAATTTTGGCCAGGATTTAATCTCTATCCGCCATCCCTGATCATCGGATAAATGAATATGAAATCGGTTTATTTTATACATTGAAAGGATATCGATATACCTTTTCACATCATTCACACTAAAAAAATGCCTCGCCACATCAAGCATAGCTCCTCTCCATTCAAACCGGGGATAATCTTTAATATATCCGTTTTTTATTTGTATCGCTGCATTTAACAATGAATCTTTTTCAATTTCTTTAGGAAGTAATTGTCGCAATGTTTGGACACCTCGAAATAAACCTTCAGAAAATGGCGATTTAATAAAAATGGCTTTTTCGGTAATTTCTATTTCATAACCTTCTTTTCCAATCGAGGAATCAGCATCTTCAGTAACCAAATAAATGCTACCTTTTTGTTTGATTAAAGAGGTGGTTTTAATCTTAAATTCATATCCAGTAGCAGGACGAATAATTTCACCGAGGTAATCTGCAATACGGTATAGTTCTGAATTATCTTGGTCGATGTAAATTCTTGATCGTTTATTAAAAGAAAAAATGTTTTCATGTTGAATGACTTCAACTGGTTTGGGGATTAAATTGGCATAACAATCATTATTAACTAAAAGTACTTTTGACTCATCTTTACAAGCCAGGACAATTGTTAAAAACAAAAGAAATAGTATTGCATTTTTCATTATACATTATTAATTATTCATTAAAATTAGTGTGCTTCCAACCAGTTATTTCCAATGCCAATATCCACAATTAAGGGAATCTTTAGCTTCATTACATTCTCCATCTCCGTTTTTACCATTATTTTCACTTTTTCAATTTCTTCACGTGGAACATCAAAAATTAACTCATCATGTACCTGCAAAATCATCTTTGTTTTATAATTTTCCTCAACAAGCTTTTTATGAATATTGATCATCGCCACTTTAATAATGTCAGCAGCTGAACCCTGAATTGGGGCATTTATTGCATTACGTTCGGCAAATCCGCGAACTGTAGCATTTCTTGAATTAATATCACTTAGCACTCTTTTTCTTCCCATTAAAGTTAACACATAACCTTTTTCACGAGCCTTATAAATAGAATCATCCATGTAAGTTTTTACTTTGGGGTAAACATCAAAATATCCATCAATTAATGATTTCGCATCACTTCGTGAAATTTGCAAACGTTGCGATAAACCGAAAGAAGAAATGCCATAAATAATTCCAAAATTGGCAGTTTTTGCACTACTGCGCATATCTTTTGTTACTTCGGAAATTTGAATTTTATTAATTTTTGCAGCTGTGGTAGTATGAATATCTTCATTATTATTAAATGCCTCCAGCATATTTTCATCCCTACTCATGTGTGCCATTAACCGGAGTTCTATTTGTGAATAGTCAGCAGCTAATAATACATGATTATTATCGGAAGGAATAAAAGACTTCCGTATTTCCCTTCCTCTTTCTTCCCTGATTGGAATGTTCTGTAAATTAGGATTATTAGAACTTAACCTTCCTGTTGCTGTAACAGCTTGATTAAAAGAAGTGTGAATTTTGTTAGTTTTTGGATGTATTAGTTTTGGTAAAGCCTCAACATAAGTGGATAACAGCTTTTTAAGCGATCTGAATTCAAGTATTTTTTCAATTATAGGGTGCTTATCTAATAATTTTAATAGTATTTCTTCACTGGTTGAATATTGTTTTGTCTTACTTGTTTTAGTTGTAGAATCAATTTTCAACTTTTCAAATAAAACTTCACCCAATTGCTTTGGTGATAAAATATTAAAATCAACACCAGCTAATTGTAAAATTTCATCTTCAATTTTAATCAATTCAATTCTAAGTTCTTCACCATATTTATTTAAAGCATCAGTATCAAGATTAAACCCGGCTTCTTCAATATCGATCAATACCCTTACTAATGGCATTTCTAATTTTTCAAAAAGATCTAAAAGAATCTCATCTTCCAATTCTTTTTTAAGTATTTGCTTTAACTGAAAAGTCAAATCGGCATCCTCGCAGGCATAATCAGTTATTTTTTCTGCAGAAACTGACCGCATAGTTAACTGATTTTTCCCTTTTTTCCCAATTAATGCTTCAATAGGAATTGGCGAATATTCTAAATATTTTTCAGATAAAAAACCGAGATTATGACGTTGTTCAGGCTGAAGTAAATAATGTGCCAGCATGGTATCGAACCACTTTCCTTTTACTTCAATAGAATAATTTCGTAAAATTTGGGCATCGAATTTTATATTTTGTCCAATTTTCAAAATATTATTTCTTTCAAAAACTGTTTTAAATAGATTAAGTAATTCTTTTGCTTTCACCTTATCAGTTGGAACCGGAACATAATATGCTTCATTTGTTTTAAAACAAAACGATAAACCGACCAGTTCTGCTGTATAAACATCCAGTCCTGTTGTTTCCGTATCAAAACATAACTCTTCTAATTGAGAAAGTTTATCAATCAGCCCAACTGCCTTTTCAAGACTATCAACAAAATGATAATTTCTGCTAATATCTTTAATTGTTTTATATTGTGAATTTTCAGGAGTTTGTACTGTTTGTCCAGCTATATCAAATAGAGATCCCTGAAAAACATCTGGACTTTTTTGAGGTTTCTTTTCTTCACTAAATGAAGTCGATTTTTTATTTATCCTGTCGAGTAAAGTCCGAAACTCTAATTCACCAAATATTTTTGCTAATTCATCTGTATCTGGTTCATTCAGAGCAAATTCATCAAATTTTACTTCAACAGGAACATCTAATTTAATAGTTGCCAACCGCTTAGAAAGTTCTACTTGATCTTTGAAGTTTACTAAATTCTCCTGCAGTTTTCCTTTTAATTGATCAATATTATTATATACACCTTCTATTGAGCCATATTCATTTATCAATTTCTTTGCCCCTTTTTCCCCAATTCCCGGTGCACCCGGAATGTTATCTGAACTATCGCCCCATAATCCCAACACATCAATCACTTTTTTAGGATCATCAATATTAAAATTTTCACAAACTTCTTTAGGTGTAACTAACTCGGCATCATTTCCACTTCGACCAGGTTTAAGCATATAAACCTTTTCAGTAACCAACTGACAATAATCTTTATCAGGTGTATACATGATAACTTCAAATCCCTCCTTTTCAGCTTTATTTGCCAACGTTCCAATTACATCATCGGCTTCAAAGCCATATTCTTCAATTCTCTGGATATTCAAAGCATCAATAATTTCTTTAATATGCGGAACCGCTTTTAAGATATCTTCAGGAGTGGCGTCACGATTAGCTTTATATTCTGCAAAAAAATCATGCCTGAAAGTAGGCCCGGGAGGATCAAAAGCAACTGCAATATGCGTTGGATTTTCTTTATTTATAACATCAAGTAAGGAATTTACAAAACCAAAAATAGCAGAAGTATTTAATCCCTTCGAATTTATTCTCGGGTTTTTTATAAAAGCATAATATGCACGATATATAAGGGAATAGGCATCAATTAAAATGAGTTTTTTACTGTCTGGCATAATTTTTTACCCTAAAGATAAGGATAAGAATTTAGATGTTTTTGGAAATATTAATTAATTATAAACGATAGTGTCTAAAAAGTTTGTATCTTTTTAGACACCTAATATAGCATACTTTTAATTAGGAACGATCACAGGATATATAACAGGATAATTGGTTGCAATGAGTTTTATATTTCCTGTAAGTGTGGAAACACTTAATTGGCTGCCCCCCTTGTTTACTTTACCTTTTATCTTCTGTATATTCTCATATTTCTTTAATTCTCTTCCCGAAATTTTGTTTTTAGATATTGATTCTGTTGGTAAATCAATGATTGCATCTTTAATCGTAAAATCAGATGCAATTTTACCTAAAGCGCCAGCTTCAATGTTAAATTTCGAATCGAATGGTAAGGATATTTCAATATCACCAGCCAAAAGATTAATCATAGAAGGGTTTTCCTGGTTGTATTTTGCATAATTAATTTCAACCGATCCAGCAAATGCTGAAAGAAAAACAGGTCCTGATATATTTTTTATAACAAAATCTGAGACAAATACATCAATATTCAATTCGTTTGTCATGTCTTTTATTTGTATACTACTGTAATTGGATACATTATATTCAATTTCAATATTATTATTATTTTTTCTTATTGGAATATCCATTTCACTCTCTATAGAAATAATAATCTCTTTTGGCAAATCGATAGAATAATTGGCAAACTGAGCCTTAGTATTTGAAGGGCTTATTTTTAAAGTTTTTCCAATAACTTTAAAATTTAATCCTAATTGAGTGTTGTCCTTCTTATATTGCATGCTTGATTTGTCAATTGTAATGATTGACAAATCATTGTCTTCTAAGCGCTCAATTACAAGTTTATCAGATCTATTTCCATCAATTTTAATTCCACCATTTAGATCGTAGATCTCAACTTTTTTAATACTTTCTATTTTTTTCTCTAATTTTTGAGAGAAGAGATTTATCGTGGTTAACGAAATGGCTATAATATTTATTAAGGTTTTCATTGCTTTAAATTTTAAATTATTATTTAAATTAAAACTGGAAATTGGCCATATTAACAGTTTTTAATTGATAAATTTATAAAAGTACTTTTAAACCCTTATTTGCATATTGCTTAACTATTCTATTTGCTTCATTATTTGAAATTATTGTTTGCAACAATTCTATAGCTTGCTTTTCATTATTGTGAACTAAAAAATTAATTAATTCAATTTGTACCATTGGTTCGGTTTGGTCAACTAGTGATTCTATTAAAATTGCTTTTACTTCTTGCTGATTGCTATATTTGAATAATGCATTAGCTGCAGCCAAGCGCACATTCACATTATCATCATTATTTAAAAGGTCCTGTAATATTTTCAAAAAATCATTATCAATTATATTTTCCCCATTAAAATATCCAATGGCTTTTATTTTAGCGCTTATAGTTTGTTCTTTTAAAATGGTAGTAGTATAAGAATGTTTTAATTCCACTACCTCCTCTTCTAGCTTGGTAACTTTATTGTTTATAGTGAAATAATATCCAAATAAACTTCCAAGAATAAAAAGCGAAACACCGGCAGCAACTTTATAAGACAGATGAAATAAAGATCGTACTGAATTTTTTTGTTTTGCTTTATCCCTTTCTAAGTTAGCTGAAAATTCGTTTTTTAAAGCCGTATCTGTTTCTATAAGCTTTACTTGAAGTAGCTGAGTATTTAGTTCCTTCAATTTTTCGAATTCCTTTGCACACACTTTACACTCTATTAAATGATTAAAAAAATCCTTTTTATCTTTCGGATCAATGTCTGTTGAACCTTCAATTATATCAACAAACAACAACTGAAACTCTTTACATTTCATAATTCACTCATTAATCGGTTTCAAAATAAATTTCCTTCAATTTAATTAATGCCCTATAAAGTTTATTCTTTATGGAGGCTATTGATGAATCATAGATCTCTGCTAGCTCATCATTTTTGTACTTACAAAACTTACTTAAAATGATAAGCTCTTTATATTCTAGTGGTAATTTTGATATTGCTGCAAAAAGTGATTTGTCCTTTTCTTCCTGATCATCTTTCTTATTATTATATATTTCTTTCAAAATATATTCTTGATTAACAATATTTTTGTACTTTTTATTGAAATAATCAATTAATATATTTTTAGCCATTATAAATAGCCAGTTTTTAAATGTCATACTCTGCTTAAACGATTTCTTATATTTTATTAATCTAAAAAATAATGATTGGGTCAGATCACGGCTGTTTTCATAGTCATGCGACATCCTAAAAAAGTAGTTCAACACCTGATTATTATATCTATCGAAAATAATAGCAAGGTAATCTAAATTACCTTGTTTTACTTTTTCCATGATATATTCGTCAGATAGATTTTCCATTTGTTTTAGTATCGCTTATTATAAATACCTGAACAACTTAAAAAAGTCTCGGATAAATATCTGAAAAAATAATGAAATATGTGATTACTATTGAGAAGAGAAAGCTATTCAACTGGGATATATATCTCACTTTCAGATTGTTCATCATATGGACCAAGGCATTTTTCTCCATAATACTCAAAATTGAAAGGTTTGGTCAACTTATATTGTGTGTCAGGTAAAAACTGGTTATATATGTATTTATAAGTATATCCAACTTTATTTGCCAATCCTTTATGGATAAATTTTAAATACCTTCCGGAAGGAATTGTTTTTATAACGAACAACGGATTTATATTTTCAGCTTTTATAACCTCTATTCCTGTAAAGAAAAACATTCCGCCTATGTCTTGTTTCTCAGACCAATATTGAACCTGGTAATAACGTTCAGGAATAATTATATTTTTTATGCTTTGAACCTCATTCATAAAACGTCCCCATTCTTTTGACAAATCATTAATTTCGCTATTATCGTTCACAAAAAATGATGTCCCAATAAGAATCCTTTCAGAAAGATCGACTAATTCAGGGGGTATACAACGAACTTTATCTGATTGATAAATGTATTCTGGTGTAATTGGATTCAATAGTGGTAATGTTGAAAGTAAATAACCTTTTCGCACATCTGAAGGATTTATATTAAAATGATTTCGAAAGGCGCGTGAAAAAGTCTCCGGACTTCCAAATTGAAGATCATATGCAATATTTGCAATTTTTTTGTTTGTATTTTTCAATTCATAAACAGCTTCGGTTAATCTGCGTTGTTGTAAATAATTTTTCGGTGAAAAGCCAGTAATACTTTGAAATAACCTGATAAAATGATAAAGCGAATAACATACTTCCTGAGATATATCAAAAACAGCAATTTCTTTCATTAAATTGTTCTCAATGTATGTTACGGCTTTTAATATAATATCTTTATTTGTCATAATATCTATAAAAATACACCTTGCAAAATTATTTCACAAGGTGTAAATAGATGAATTAAAAATTAAATTCGTTTTGCCAATTAAAAGTAGCTGCTTCCTCATACCATGTTGGCCAATGCTCGCACCATTGAGGCACGACACAATCATTGATCCTTTCAATCTTGTGATACGGCTTAATATCCAATACTGCAGTTCCATCTTCAGCATCAATATACGGAGTAAATATGATCCCTTTCTCAACATCAATCTCATAAACCATAATTGTTGAAATAAGAATTGGATTAGGCCGCATTTCAGATCTGGTGGCAAAAACACCCAGTTTTTCCGGCCCCTTTTTATAAGGTTTATCAATAACTATTGAAGTTCTATTTTGCGGAGTGTCATAAAGATGACCCCACCAAATTATTTGAAGATGACTAAAACCACTAATGTTAGTAAGTGCTGGTATAAATTCTTTTTCTAATTGTATTGCATACATCCCATTTACGGAATTTACTGTTCCAATGGATTTTATTTGAATATCTTTTCCCATTTTTATTTTATTTAAATTAATAATTTAACTCTTACCGATAATTAGGGCAAAAATAAAATGTAAAAGTAAATTCGTCTTGACAAGAATTGCTATTTTGAAAAGTATTCTTAACAAAAATTGCTATTATAAGATTATTGGAATAAATTAAAATTAGATAATATTTAAAAATTAATTATCTGATTGAAACCATTCAGCAAATGATGTTGCAGTTTCGGAAAGTTTAACACTATGTAATTGTACCCCTTCAGGTAGACTTTGCTTAATTCTGGCTGCAAAATCAACAACTAAATTTTCACATGTAGGCTGGAAATTCACAACTTCATATTTTTCAAACATTTGTTCAATGGTTTGTAGTAAATGATGAGGAGCTTTTGAACTGACAACAACTGAGTGATCAAAAATGTTAATAATAATAGTACGAACGATTTTCTTCAAGTCACCAAAATCAATCAGCATGCCATCTTTCACATTTTTATCATTATTAATCGGTTCGCCAATAACTGTAACAAAAAGCTTATATGAATGCCCGTGAATATTTTTACATGGACCATCGTAATTCCATAATGCATGAGCCATTTCAAAATCAAATTCCTTTGTCAGTCTTATTTTTGCCATATATCCACTTTTAAATAAAACAAATATAAACAAGGTTTAGCAAACCTCATAGGTTATAAATAAATATATAAAATTAATTATTTGTGTGAATTATAACCGTCG
>CAZBZX010000002.1:12664-39077 GCA_964496465.1 uncultured Bacteroidales bacterium | reverse complement strand
TCCATCCAGATCAAATAATATAATTTATGATTCATCCATTGTGAAAACAATTTATTTACGTGATACTATTTATCATAAAGTAGCAATAAAAAACAACCTAGAAAAGAACATATTTATAGACACTGCAGAAATTATTGACAGTTATTTAAACGACAAAAGAATTAATGAAATAAAAAATATTAAATCGAATATAAAGTTAGATACAGTTGAAAATAATATTCAATCTAAAAAACAGAAAAACATTAATATTATTTATAAAACTGTTGAAAAGAAGGATACAGTTATACTTTACATGGAAAAACCAGAACAGGTTTCCGGAAAAAGAAAAAACTTATTTGATATGAAAAACCGATACTAAAAGAATGAGAGTTAAAATAACTTTATTGATTTTAATAACTATTTTATCATATTCTTTTGGACTAAGTATCAATTGTAATGATTCTATAAAAATAATTACCGATGCAAAATATATAGACGATTCAACAATTCTGGTCGTTGATACCTTGAAAAAAACAGATACCATGGTTGTTTATTTTGAAAATGAAAATAAGCCATCTTTTGAAATATCATTTTCTGTAAATCCTATTATTGGATTAAGCAATTATTATTCGAATAGCAATACTTATAGTATGATTGCTAATCAGTTAAATAATGAAATTTCAAAAAAAGTAAGCTATAAAATATGCTTAAATCTTCAGCTGAATTATTATCACTTTCTATTAACTTCAGGAATTCAATATTTAAATTATAATGAAAATATTTCGCATAAGCCAAAAAATTTTATAATCGATGCCTTTCCATATCAAAAATTAGATACAATAAGCACATGGGGACAAATTATTGATGATGACACTACCTATATTATGGAAACAGAATGGAATACATATTATAATTATGATACAACGTACATTAATAATAAATACCTAAATAAATTCAATTACCTTGAAATTCCATTTGAAATTGGTAGGAGAATATATATTAATCAGTTTAATATTGATATTACAGCCGGATTTATTAATCAGCTATATTTTAGTAATAAAAAAGATATTTTGTTATTAGATACTGATAAAAATCTTTATCAAATTAATATAAAAAAGGTTAGAAAATATAATTTCTCCTATAGTATTAACTTTAACATCAATTATAAATTTTCAAATAGCTTGTATTTTCTTTATGGTTTAAATTATAATAGATCAGCCATATCTATATTTTATAAAGATTTTGACTATTCTCAAAAACATTCTAATATTGGAATAAAAATTGGTATAGTTTATAAACTTTAATCATTTGATGTAAAAAATACATGAGTAAACCATTGAAATATATCAATTACATTTTTTTAACTCTTCTCTTGTTGCAATTTTCAAATGCCATTGGTGAAGTTGAAACAGCTTATATGTTCACTCAAAGTCCAAAAATTGATGGTGAAATTGACGACAATTGGAATAAATTTAAATGGATTGCTATTGAAAATATTTTATTTTCTTCTCCAATATCTGTTAATGATTTATCAGGTAAATATAAGATTGCATGGAAAAATGATTCTCTTTTTATTTTATTAACTATTGAAGATGATATTTTAGACTCACTTGATTTAGTAAATATTTACTTTGATTTTGGTTTTGAAAAAAATACAATTTACGATACTAACGATTTCATATTAAAACTATTTAGGAGCGATACAAATTATATTTTTGATTATGCTAAGAAAATTTCTTTAAATCAAAACGTTACAAGATTACCTCTTATCATTGCAAAAAATTATATTTCAGAAACAAATCAATGTATTTATGAAATTGGCATTGATGTAAAAAACTTTAATTTAAGCTCTATTTCCGAATCCCTTAAAATCGGATTTAATATTGAATTAAACGACAGAGATTTAAATAACAATAAATCCCTTATTTGGGCTATACCAGTTGATACTGTCCATCTTTTTTATCCGGGCAATTATGGTACTATTTATTTCTCCACGATTACAAATCCTATAAATATTTATTATACCAAAAATGACATAACTTCACTTGGAGCAAATACCGGATCAATAGACGTTACTATTCATGGAGGGAATCCTCCTTATAAAATTAGCTGGTCAAATGGATCAACCCGGGAAGATCTATTCAATATTTCTGAAGGAAAATATATTATAACTGTAACAGATATTTTAAACAATGTTGCTACTGACACAATTGATATATTAAATAAAAGCACTTCAATTTGCTACGCTAACAATGTTTCAATAACACCTGTTATTGATGGGAAAATTGATGAAATTTGGAATTTATCAAAAATATATAAAATTGAGAATTACCGTATAGGAAATTCATCGTTAAGTACTGAAGGGAGTTTTCAAACTCTATTCAATAATGGTTATTTATATTTTTTAATTATGGTTAAAGATGATAATTTATTTAATAATACTGATTTAGAGCCTTATCAAAGAGATCATGTTAATTTTTATTTTGATTGGGGTAATGAAAAAACACTAAACAATTATGATGAAAATGATTATTCGTTAACATACAACTGGTCATTTCAGGATAGTCTTTGGTTATATAAGGGCAATGAACCTTTATATGATATTCCATTAACGATAATGAAAGAAAAAATTGATCATGATTCAAATGAATATATCTTAGAAATAGGGTTTGATGTTGAAGACTGGTGGGGTAAAACTATCGACTATACTTCAAATATTGAAATAGGTTTTGATATAAAAATTGGGGATGAAGAAATTGATAATAATTATGATATAGCTGATATATTTTGGAATTCAGAAGATTTTACAAATTCTTTAAATCCTTCAGCAAATGGATTTTTACTGATTAATAATGGGATAACAATTGCATATAATTTAACTCATGCCACAAACCAAAATACATATGATGGAGCTATTGATATTACCATACACGGAGGTCAACCACCATATAAATATGAATGGAGTACAGGAGATACAACACAAGATTTAGGTAATTGTAAAATTGGATTCTATAATTTAATAGTAACTGATAATATTGGAAATATTGAATATGCCACAATAACAATCGGTATTTATAATATTGAACCAGACGATTCAACCTGTTCAATCAAAGGGCATGTGCTTGATGATGTTACTCCAATAAACGAATCTATGGTAATCCTCTATAAATATCAAAACGGAGAATACAAAGCAGTTGCGTCCAGCTTAACAAATTATCAGGGTATATATTATTTTGATGAATTAGAAAAAGGAGAATATTTATTATACGCCATACCAAATTCAAATGACGTAAATTATTATTTACCAACATATTATGTAAATAATTTAGATTGGCAAACTGCACATTCAATAAATCTTACTGGTCATGCGTTTAATGTGGATATCAATCTTATTAAAAACAATACTTTGCCTGATAATGAAGGTATTATTTCAGGAAATGTAATATATGAAGATACATCTTACTATGAAGAAGAACTTTATGAATCATTAAAATTTAAAACTATAAAAGTTGATAATGAATTAATTAGAAATCCAGCCCCAAATATTCCTATATTTTTGCTAGAAAGCGATTTTCCAGTAGCATGGACTTTATCAAACGAAAATGGTGGCTTCGAATTTAATAAGTTGTATTACTCAAATTATAGTATTATAGCCCAAAAAGCCGGATTCGAAATTTCAAATTCTGTAAATCTTTCTATAACAGAAAAAAGAAATAAATATAATAATGTGATGATATTAATTGGCAACCAAAAAATTTCTAGCTATTTAACTGAAAATGTAATCCGAGTTAAAAATTTTCCAGTGCCAGCTAAAAATCATCTAACTATTGATTTTGAAAATTATTCATTTAGTAATTTTGATATTAATATTTATAATTCAATTGGAGAATTTGTAAAAACTGAACATTTTTCAGGAATATATCCATCCCGATTTTACATTTTAAATATCTTAGATTTACCATCAGGAGTATATAATGGAGTTATAAAATCAGAAAATCAGCAAGCTCAATTTCGTTTTTCTAAAATAGGACATTAATTTTATTTCCCATTTTCAACCATTATTTTATTACAAAGCAGTATTAAAATTCTATCTTTGCTCAGTAAATTTTAAGGATAAAAATTATGAAAATTGCACTTATAGGTTATGGGAAAATGGGCAAAATGATTGAAAAAATCGCTATTGAAAGAGGTCATAAAATATCCTATAAAATTGATATCGATAATCAATCTGATTTTGATAAACTTTCTCCGGATAATACAGATGTAGGAATTGAACTTACAACACCTCATTCTGCATATAAAAATGTTATGAAGTGTTTAGAAAAAAAAATAAATATTGTTTGCGGATCAACGGGTTGGAATGATAAAGTGCCGGAAGTAAAGGAATATGCCACTAAAAATAATTTAGGATTTTTATGGACTTCAAATTTCAGTATTGGGGTAAATCTTTTTTTTAAAGTAAACCAATATCTGGCTAAACTAATGAACAATACATCTGGTTATGAACCAGAAATTACCGAAATCCATCATATTCACAAGAAAGATGCCCCAAGTGGTACAGCTATTACTTTGGCTGATGGATTATTAAAAAATTACAACAAGAAGAAAAACTGGAAACTAAATCCAGAAAAAGGAGCTGAAATATTAACTATTTCTGCTGAACGTACTGACGAAGTTCCCGGAACACATATCATAAAGTTCGATTCAGATGTTGATTACATAGAAATAGCTCATTGTGCAAAAAACCGTAAAGGACTTGCCCTTGGAGCTGTTCTTGCTGCTGAATTTATAGCTGATAAAAAAGGAGTTTATTCAATGGATGATCTATTAAAATTGGCATAAAATATTTTAAGTTCGTGTATCGAAACAGATTTCTCAAATTTATTTTAGTTGGGGCAATTTATTCCTTATGGGTTCTTTGGCTGAAGAACCTTTGGTTTTTTATTGGGGTTCCTGTTTTATTTGATATTTATATTACTAAATACGTTAACTGGTCATTTTGGAAAAGACGTGTTGGATTTGGTAGAAAGGAAAACTTGTTTACCGAATGGATTGATGCATTAGTTTTTGCAGTTATTGCCGCAATTTTTGTTCGTCAATTTTTATTTGAAGCATACACTATTCCCACTCCATCAATGGAAAAAACATTATTAGTTGGCGATTATTTACTAGTAAGCAAGATTAGTTATGGTCCAAAAATGCCTAATACACCTATAGCAATTCCATTTACACATAATACATTGCCAAATATTCCTGAAAAAAAATCATATGTAGAATGGATTAAATGGCCTTATAAAAGGCTGGCAGGATTATCAGAAATTAAAAGAAATGACATCATAGTTTTCCATTTTCCTGAAGGGGATACAATTATTTCACAATTTCCCGATAAAAGTTATTATGCCATGAAAAGAAAATATGGAAAACATTTTATAAGTGACAACTATTCAATTATTACCCGTCCAGTAGATAAGAGAGACAATTATATTAAAAGATGCATTGGATTACCTGGAGATACGCTGGAAATAAGAAATGGATTAATATATGCAAATCATAACCTGCTTTATGAGATGGACGATTATTTAATTGATTATTTAGTTGAAATAAAAGAAAAAGAAATAATTTCCCTTTTGCTAAAAAAATATTTAAAAATTGACCGTTATGATCGTTATAAAAAAGCACTTGAGGGAAACAGGCATATCGTAACACTTACAAAACAAGAAGCAAAAGAATTAGCAAAGGCTCCTGAAATAAATTCCATATCCCGATATGTTAATTTTTCTAAAAAATCATATAAATCGGTTTTCCCGTATGATATTGATTATCCTTGGACTGATAACAATTATGGTCCAATTTATATTCCGAAGAAAGGGGACGTTATTAAAATAACTTTAGGAAATTTATCGTTATATAGAAGAATTATTGAAAAATACGAAAATAATAACTTGGAAATAAAAGAAAATTCTATTTTTATCAACGGAATTGAAACCGATCAATACAAATTCAAAATGAACTATTATTTTGTATTGGGAGATAATAGACCAAATTCGGCTGATTCAAGATATTGGGGTTTTGTTCCGGAAGATCATATAGTTGGAAAAGCTGTTTTAATATGGCTCTCATTAGATAAAACTAATCAATCATACACAAAAATACGATGGAAAAGAATGTTAAAAAAAGTTTCTTAGATCCTTATTTAGGTTTTTTAAAAAACAAATATTTCAAATATTGTCTTGCTACCATTACTTACATATTATGGGTAATCTGGCTAGATAATTATTGGTTTTTAATTGGTTTACCTATTATTTTCGATATCTACATTTCAAAAAAAGTAAACTGGTCGCCATGGAAAAAACGTGAAGGTAAAAACAGCACTTTTATTGAATGGCTGGATGCACTTATTTTTGCTGTAATTGCTGTTACACTTATCAATATTTTTCTTTTCCAGAATTATAAAATCCCTACAGGGTCAATGGAGAAAACATTACTCATTGGTGATCATTTATTTGTTAGTAAAGTATCATATGGACCAAGAATTCCTAATACTCCTATTGCGTTTCCATTTGCACAGCATACTATGCCTTTGACTAAAACAAAATCATATGTTGAATGGATTAAATGGCCTTATAGAAGATTAGCTGGATTAGATACCATTGAAAATGATGATATTGTTGTTTTCAATTTTCCAGCCGGGGACACTGTAGTTTTACAAAATCAAGCTACAAGTTATTACTCCATTATAAGACAATTTATCCAGGAATTTAAATACCGGGATATTCAATCAGGAAAACCATTGAGATCAGAAAAAGAATATTGGAATATTTCCAGGAAATATATTTGGGATAATTTCGATATTACGATCAGGCCTGTTGATAAAAGAGATAATTATATTAAAAGATGTGTTGCGATCCATGGAGATTCATTAGAGTTGATCGATGGTAAAATATTTATAAATGGAAAGCCACAAAAAGAATATGAGGGGATTCAGTACAAACACCTTATTACAACTAATGGAACAAGAATGAATCCTAAAATTCTCGAAAAAATGAACATATATGAGGACGATGTTTCTAAAATTAATGCATCCAACTATATCATTCCATTAACACAAGAAAATGTTAATAAAATAAAATCGTATGCTAATGTTTTAAATATTACTAAAATTAGTAAGCCCAAAGGAGAATATTCGTATCATATTTTCCCTCACGATCCAAAATTTGCATGGAATGAAGATAATTTCGGGCCGCTATGGATTCCAAAAGAAGGTAAAACAATAAACATTTCAATGGACAACATTTCATTATATGAAAGAATTATAAGTGTTTACGAAAACAATGACTTAAAAATTGTTGACAGTACAATTTATATTAATGGACAAGCAGCTAAAACATATACATTTAAAATGGATTATTACTTTATGATTGGTGATAACAGGCATGATTCAGCAGACTCCAGATTCTGGGGATTTGTACCAAATGATCATATTGTTGGTCGTCCGAAATTTATTTGGCTTTCACTTGATAAAGAAAAACATTTTCTAGCTAAAATAAGGTGGAGCAGGTTGTTTGCTTCGGCAGAATAATATAATGTAACACCGCCATCTTTGGCGGTGTTCTTCCGGCTTGAAGCCGGTGTTACTTCTTAAAAAGGAAATTCATCCTCAAATGGGTTTTCTTCCAGCTTCTCAATTTTAGGTTTTTTAGCTACTTTATGTTCTTTGTTAGCTTCGACATAAATAGCCAGATAAGGTTCAGCCGGACATACATGTTCACAAGCGCCACAACCTATACAAAGGTCTTCGTTTACTTCAGGTATAACTACTTTGTCCTTATAAGGTACCATATGGCAAGCTTTAGTCGGACAGTGTTCTGAGCATGCCCCACAATCTTTCCCTTTTGTCTCTACAATACAGTTCTTCTTAACAAATTTTGCTATCCCTAACTGCATAGTTTTTTTTGTTTCCAGATACTGAGGCAAAATGGCACCTGTTGGACAAACTTCCATGCACTTAATACAATCATAATTGCAAAAGCCTGATTTAAAATCTAAGTGAGGTTGCATTATTCCTAAAAAACCATATTCAAGAAAAGAAGGTTGAAGAACAGTTGTTGGGCAGGCACTAACACATAATGAACAGGCAGTACATTTTGAATTAAAATGGTCAATATCAATCGAACCGGGAGGAGTAATAGTTCCTCTATTATCAACAGGAATCAAACCTTTATGCCTGGTTATTATTGTATCTTTTCCAGTAGTATCATTTTGAACTGAATCTATTATATATTCTTGTCTTGCTGCATTTGCGCTTTTCATTGATAAACCAGCTAATGCCAAAACGTATGCAAATGAACCAGTAATAATTTTTCTCCTGTTTGCATCGTATTCATGTATTTCAATTTCAGTATTAGCTTTTTGAAGTCTTAATTTTGGTACAGCAAAATTGTATTTCACTGAGCTGCTTTTACATACAGTAAGGCAATTGTAACAACTAACGCACCTTGTTTCATCAACTTGAAATTCTTTAAAGTTCACACATTTTGATTTGCAGACACTCTCACATAGTCCACACGAAGTGCATGTTTCATTATCAATAGAAATTTTAAAAAACGATACTTTTGATACCAACCCAAGTATTGAACCTACAGGACAAATTGAATTGCAGAAAATTCTACCATTGGACATGGATAACCTCACGATAGCAATGAAAAGAATTACAGGTATTATGTATGCTCCTGCTTGTAAAGGTTTTTGACTGATATTATAAAAAAAGTATATGTTTTTACTTTCAAAAATTGAAGCCAGCAAATTATTTCCCCATATAATTAATGGTTTAAAAAAATAGGTGGAAAATCTACCAAAAATACTATAAGGATCAAGCCAGTTAAAAAGTATCACACTTCCAAAAAGAAAAAACAATATACTTGCTATTAAAATGGAATATCGAAGAATATTAAGTGGCTTACTATATTTAAAATACCTTTTTTTCTTTTTTTTAAATTTATTGGCTATACGCGTTACAATATCCTGAAATACCCCTAGCGGACAAATTGTAGAACAGTAAATTCTTCCAAAAAGAACTGTTAAAATAATTATTATAATAAATCCAAGAGCTGAAAAACTTAAAACCGTTAAAAAATTTAAAAATGATGGTAGAAATTGTAAAAATGTAACAATTGAAAATACATTTTCAGGAATAGCCTTTCTAAAATCAAGAAAAATAATGAAAATGGGAATAAAGAATAATATGGACAGAAAAATCCTGAGCTTTTTAAGGTTTCTAATCATCTAAAGAATTTTATTATTATTCAAGATACCCTTCAAGAGTCTACCAACTTTTAAGGGGTTCTATAATAATTTTATAATTTAACTCTAAAGTGCAATACGTTTAATATTTAAACTATCTAAATTTTTAGTGCCAACCTTTAGCTCATCAGCTATAGTGATGTATCGTATATCATCTGGAGATTCTCCGAATAATTTTGCACTGGCAGCATCTGCTGCTACAATATCAGTTGTTATAATCTGATATTGCATCTTTAAAACATCTGCAGTTGACACACCACGCGGACCATTTTTCTTCATGATGTTATAGGCATCTATAATATTTAAATCTGGTTTACGAAATGCAGCGTATTCAGCTATACATTGATGTAAATCTTTTGAATGCCATGATCCACGATCCCAAACAACACCCATTAAATTCTTCATGCCAATGGATAATTTAGAAGCACCATGATGTTTCAATATAGGTACATTTATAAATACATCTGATTCAAGCAATAATTCATGTTCCTTCACTTCAGTTAGCAGATTGCCATTTTCAATTTTAACCGTTTGATAATATGATTCGGAATTTCCAGGAACAATTTTTCCTCCGGCATCTTTAACAGCTCTTTCAATTCCACTATTTTTATAACAATAGGTCCATTCATTACAAGTATGGTCAAATACATAAACATCTTTAGCCCCAGCATTTAAACATTGTTTTATAATTTCACTTATTAAAGCTGGATTTGTATTAGCAGCTCTTTCAGGCACTGCATCCCAACCTATGTTGGGTTTAACCAATACTTTTTGCCCTTTTTTCACAAATTTTCCAACACCACCCATTGCCTCAATAGCTTTATTAAACATTTCTCCTGGTTCACCACCTTTTATAGCAACTAAATCGTATGCAGTACTTTCTTGTAACTGATTAGCAAAAATACGGTTATATCCTCCCAATGAAGCAGCTGCTGATGCCACCACACCAGCCGAAATTGACTTCTTCAAAAAATCTCTTCGTTTCATAATCCACAGATTTAATTATTTTTACACAATATAGCTATTAAAATACAAATTATGTATTGTTTTTTTGATTGTTAGCATTTTTTTAACATTAGACCTAATTATAAATAAATGAATTCTGTAATACTAAGCACATCATACTTCCCTCCCATTCAATATGTTTCAAAATTTCTTAATTATGATAATATTTATATAGAAAAAGACGAGAATTATACAAAACAAACCTATCGTAACAGATGTGAAATTTATGGAGCAAATGGGAAACAATCGCTCTCAATTCCGGTTAAAAAAATTCAAAAACCAAAGTGTAATATTAAAGACATAGTAATTGATTATGAAATGAACTGGCAAAAAAATCATTTAAAATCAATAGATTCTGCATATAAAAATTCTCCATTTTTCGATTTTTATATTGATGAATTAATCCCATTTTTTTATGAAGAATATATAAATTTAATAGAATATAATACCAGGATTTTAAAAAAATTACTCGAAATTCTTGACATTTTTAAGGAAATTAAGTTTATTGAAAATTATAAAAAGTCATACATTGATATGGATGATTTTAGATACTCAATACATCCTAAGGAAGATCAAAAACTGAAAGATGGTAATTTTATAGATATTAGTTATACCCAAGTATTTAGTGATAAATTTGGATTTTTACCAAATTTAAGTATAGTTGATTTAATTTTTAACGAAGGTCCAAATAGTGTTAGTATTTTAAATGCGTGTTTAAAAAAATGAAGGAAGCCTATTAGCTTCCTTCACAAACAGATATGGATATAAATTAAACGCCTAACTAAAACTTAAACCCAACAGTTGCTATAAATCTCGTATTTTTCATTTTAAGATCCGCTGGTTCAATTCCGGGATAATCATACATATAATATTTTTCATTATGGATTAGTTGATAAGCTCCAAAATCAACATAAAAATCTTCCTGTCTTAATCCCAAACCATAAGAAATTGCAGAATAATCAGACCCTTTATTTACTTCATCACTTTCAAACGCACTTGCATAATAATCATATCCTCCTCGTAATGCAAATGGTCCAAACCTGTATTCGCCTCCAACTCTAATATTAGTAGCAGGCTTATAAATATTTAATATATCTTTATTTTCGTAATAATAATCATACCCATCTCCACCTTTCCTAAAACGTATTCTTTCCCAGTTTACTCTCTCAACATCAACACTAATTAAAGCAACTTTACCAATCTGGTATCCAACACTAGTCGTTAATTTCATCGGTGTTACTAATTCGTAATCATAATGCTTCCAATTGTTTTTGATAACTTCATTAATATAATTTGAAGTCATGGATGTAAAATATTTATCAGATAATGAATAGAAAGTCGGTGAGTGTATCGAAACTCCAATACGTAAAGGTTGGATAGGTTTTACAATAGCACCAAATTTAAATGAATATCCTGATCCTGATGTTTCATCACGTAACGTAAAAGTAAAATTATCGAATAAATTGCTTAAATCATATATATCAATTTCCTGATGAGTACTTTGATAATCGTAATACAAACTTTGAATTGAAAATGAAGCCCCAAAATAAAAAACATTGCTGTAATTGGCCCCAAAAACAAATTGCCATTCAGTGTTACGTCCTGAAACATCTAATGAATTCCTTTTTTGAATATCACCTAAAGGAACATTCGAAAAGTAATCATAATCTTGTATATCAGAGAAGTATGCTGTATCAATTACATAGGCATCATAAGCTAATCCTTCATAATATTCATCTAAATCTGCCGGCATTATTATATCTCCATTATCATAATAAACATAATCCAGAAAATAGTCTGATAAAGAATTTTGATCAATCCCTTCAATGTTCAATGGAAGCAGAAAATTATTATTTCTGTTATAGGTAAGTCCAAAGCTTGTACTAACCCACCCTTCATTAACACCCGAATTATATACACCAATAAATCCGACATTACTAACATTAAACTTATAGTTAAATTCTTCAGCTTCATTATTTAAATAATCTGATTTTGTAATGGCATAATCCATTCCAGTTGAAAAAGTAAATTCAGATGATCTGAATACACCAGCTCCTGCCGGGTTTATGGTTAATCCACCTAAATCTCCACCTAATGAACCAAATGCTCCACCCATTGAAATATTTCTGGCTGTCCCTCCTGGAAAAGTTTGCGAAAACCTTAATGCATCCATTTGATTTTGGGAAAATATAAGTGTAGTTGAAATACAACTAGCTAATATTATTGTTGTTACTCTTTTCATGATGTAAATTTTTAGAAATTTAACCTATAATAACTTTATTTTAATCTTATTATCTCCTTCTTCCACTGCTCGATGAACTGCTTGAACTTCTTGAAGTACCGCTACTTGATGATCTTGAGCTACTTCCTGATGATCTTGAACTTCCACTTGATGACCGTACAGATGATGAATTATTACTACTACTTGAAGATTTAATAGTTGAACTACTTCTGTTTGATGTTCCTGTGGAACTTCTAGTGGGCGTAGTAACTCTGCTTCTGCTACTTGAAGAAGAAGGTGTATAAGTTGATGATCTGTTTGAGGTACCAGATGGCCTGTAAGTTGAACTTCCACTACTGCTTCGTTTTGTTCCACTGTAAGAACTACCAGATGAAGTGCTTGAAGTTGGTCGTTGATAAGTCCTGTTTGTACCGCTACTTGGTGGCGTATAACTAGGATTAGTCGTTGATCGGGTCTTTTCAGTGTTGCTATTAGTTGACCGGCTTGTTGAAGAACTTGTGCTAGAATTACCTGGATTAGTTCTATTATAATCTGTACTAGCACTCGATCTCGGTTTTGTATAACTTGGAGTATATGCCCTTCTTGTAGTTGAAGCATTTTCTCCCGCATTGCTTTTTATTACATTATTATTAACAGGTGTTCCTGATTTTGTACCAGTTGTACTACCTGAATTACTATAATTTGATCTTCTTACATTAGCATTACCAACTGATTTATACGATTCTGGTGTTTTTGTAGATTTATACGAATCTCTTGAGGTATTAGAATAAGTATTATTTCCAACAGATCTTCTGTTATCGTTTACAGATGTATTACTCCCAGAAGTTGTCCCAGATCTTCTTACATTATTTGTACCACTGCTTACATTATTAGATTTCTGAGAATTATAATCACCTCTGCGACTTGAATATGCCGAATTTGTACCCACTGATCTTCGCTTTCCATAATTACTGGAATAAGTCCCTTTTCTTGGATTATAATCATGGTAATATGAAGGGGTATAATAATAATCATCATAATATCCATGATAGTATCCGTGATGGTAACCATACCAGTAACTACCTCCCCAGGGATTGTAATAGTATGAATGATAACCAGGATAATACCAGAAATAATCCCAATCCCAGAAAGGATCATAATAATAATATGGACTTCCAAAATTAAGGCTAAAACTCCAGCCCGGAGTATAATAATAATCATAATAACCAATTCCTATATATGGCCTGTGGAATCTATTAATTCTTGAAGCATAAGAATAATCATCATAATCGTAATAATTATTTGTTACATAAGTGTTTCCTTCATCGTCCTGAAATTGTTCCGATTCAACATAGTCATACCCTTGTTCATATCCTTCACTATAGTCCTGGTTATATTCATTATTAGTATCGGCACTATAACCTTCAACATACACTTCATTATTTTCTTCTTTTCCATCATAATATTCCTGAATTTCAGAATAATCACGATTTTCGTAATTATCATAATTTTCGTATTTTCTAAAACTATTAAGTTCAGCATTAGAAGTTTCATTATTATTAACAACAGGTTGTTCCTGCTGAGTAACTTCTATTGTTTTCTCATCTTCAGGAGAATAATATATATCGTCATATGAGGTTGTAGCTAAAAATGAAGAAGAACATGCCCCTAAAAATAAGGTTGCTATCGATAATATGGTAATTTTTGCTTTCATTTCCGTTCCTCCAAAATTTATGAACCCAAAGGTTCGATTTATTATTTAGAAAAGAATATCCAAATACTATACCAAAAGATGATTTCTCAAAAAAAAATGAATAAAATTTAGAAACAGGTAATTTTTATTTTTAATTATAACACGAAAATTCCTTATTTTGCAAGCACAAAAATCATACTAAAATTAATTTTTAATGGCAAAATTTTTAACAAGTAAAGAAGAAGATTATTCACAATGGTATAATGATTTGGTGATTAACGCTGATTTAGCTGAAAATTCAGCTGTAAGAGGTTGTATGGTAATAAAACCATATGGATATGCAATCTGGGAAAAAATGCAGCAGGTATTAGATAAAATGTTTAAAGACACTGGGCATGTAAATGCATATTTCCCATTGTTTATACCTAAATCATTTTTAAGTAGGGAAGCTGCCCATGTTGAAGGTTTTGCTAAAGAATGTGCAGTTGTTACTCATTACAGATTAAAAAATGATCCTGATGGTAAAGGGGTAATTGTTGATCCGGAAGCTAAACTTGAAGAAGAATTAATAGTTCGGCCCACCTCTGAAACAATTATTTGGAGTACCTATAAAAACTGGATCCAATCATATCGTGATTTACCATTGCTAATTAATCAATGGGCAAATATTGTAAGATGGGAAATGCGCACTAGATTATTTTTAAGAACTACTGAGTTTTTATGGCAGGAAGGTCATACAGCACATGCAACCGAAGCTGAAGCAAAAGAAGAAGCCTTAAAAATGCTTGATGTATATGTTGATTTTGTAGAAAATTATTTATCTATACCTGTAATTAAAGGTGATAAAACTGAAAGTGAAAAATTCCCGGGTGCAGTTAATACCTATACATTTGAATCATTGATGCAAGATGGGAAGGCTTTACAATCTGGAACTTCTCATTTTCTTGGACAGAATTTCGCAAAAGCTTTTGATGTTAAATTTCAAAGTAAAGAAGGTAAATTAGAATATGTTTGGGCTACATCATGGGGAGTTACTACTCGCTTAGTAGGTGCCTTAATTATGGCACATTCAGATGACAAAGGTTTATTATTGCCACCAAAAATAGCTCCTATCCATGTAGTGATAGTTCCAATTTATAAAAATCTTGAAGAGCTAAATAAAATATCAGTAAAAGCTCTTGAAATCAAAAAAAAACTGGAGACAAAAGGGATAATTGTGAAATACGATGACAGGGATACTTTTAAGCCTGGTTTTAAATTTGCTGAATATGAATTAAAAGGAGTACCGATTAGATTAGCAATTGGACCAAGGGATATGGAAAATAATAATGTAGAAGTGGCCAGACGGGACACACTTGAAAAGAAAGTAATCTCACAGGATAATATTGAAAATGTAATCGAAAACTTATTAAATGAAATGCAACAAAACATTTATCAAAAAGCATTAAAATTCAGAGAAGAAAATACTTATTTTGTTGACGATTATAATGAATTCAAAAATATTCTTGATAATAAAGGTGGTTTTATCTATGCACACTGGGATGGAACTCCTGAAACGGAAGAAAAAATAAAGGAAGAAACGAAGGCTACTATACGATGTATACCTCTTGATGCAAAAGAGGAAAAAGGAAAATGCATATATTCAGGAAAACCATCAAATAGAAGAGTTTTATTTGCTAGGGCCTATTAATGATTTAAGATTTATGATTTAAGATTTATGATTTAAGATTTTTAAAATATAAAATAACTTTTTTATTCTGTATTCAATTATTTTATTAAATTATATCATTCCTTTTCTGAATAATAAATTATAACTTTATTTCCCAATTATTAATCCTAATTTTATTTATCATGAAAAATATTCTTCTATTTATTGGTCTTTTAGTAATCATCATATTAGCATCAAATTGCTCAAAGAATTCAAAAAATTTAAACTCAGAAATGGCAGTAAATGAATATACTCCTGTAAAATTAACATCAGAATTAATTCAAAAATTACCTGAAAATGAAAAGCAAATGATCCCCATTTTAATTGAAATAGCTAATATAATGGATGATATTTTTTGGTTAGAAGCATACGGAAACAAAGCAGAATTAATTAATAATTGCAAACATCCCCTGGTAATTAAAAATATTAAAATAAATTATGGACCATGGGCCCGCCTAAATGGAAATAAACCTTTTATAGATGGTGTAGGAGAAAAACCTGCCGGAGCAAATTTTTATCCTGCTGATATTACAAAAAAAGAGTTCGAAGAATTTGAAGCTGAAGATAAATCAAGTTTATATACAATTATTAAAAGAGATGAAAATGGAAAATTGCAATCAATTCCTTATCATATTGCATTTAAAGAAAAAATTGACAAAGCAGCAGAATTATTAATAAAAGCATCAAATTTAACGGATGATGCTGATTTAAAAAAATACCTTCAATTACGTTCTGAAGCATTGCTTACTGATGAATATTATGAAAGTGATTTAGCCTGGTTGGATATGAAAAATAACAATATTGATTTTGTTGTAGGTCCAATTGAAAATTATGAAGATGTACTATATGGGTATAAAGCATCACATGAAGCATATGTATTAATTAAGGATAAAGTATGGAGTGATAAACTGGCAAGATTTGCTTCATTACTTCCTGATCTTCAAAAAAGTTTACCTGTTAGCGATGAATATAAAAAAGAAGTACCTGGAAGCGATTCAGATTTGGGCGCATATGATGTAATTTATTATGCTGGTGATTGTAATGCGGGAAGTAAAACTATTGCTATAAACTTGCCAAATGATGAAAGGGTACAACTTGCGAAAGGAAGTCGTAAACTTCAGTTAAAAAACACAATGAGAGCTAAATTTGATAAAATATTAATTCCCATAAGTAATATTGTAATAGCTGAAGATCAACGTAAGTATATAACCTTTGATGCATTTTTCGAAAATACCATGTTTCATGAAGTAGCCCATGGTTTAGGGATTAAAAATACCATTAATGGAAAAGGAACCGTTGATAAAAATCTTAAAGAATTGCATAATTCACTGGAAGAAGGAAAAGCTGATATAGCCGGTTTATTTTTGGTAACAAAACTAGCAGAAATGGGTGAACTTGGCGAAAAAGATTTAATGGATAATTACGTAACATTTTTGGCCGGAATTTTCCGTTCTGTAAGATTTGGTGCCTCAAGTGCGCATGGTAAAGCAAACATGGTAAGATTTAATTATTTTAAAGAAAAAGGGGCCTTTTCAAAAAATCAGGAAGGATTTTACCTGGTAAATTTTGAAAAAATGAAAGAAGCCATGAATTCGTTGGTAAATGAAATTTTGGTTATTCAAGGCAATGGTGATTATGACGCTGCAAAAAAAATGTTCGGAGAAAAAGGAATAATAAAAGAAGAATTGCAAAAAGACCTAGATAAAATTGCCCGGTCAAATATTCCAAAAGATATTGTTTTTGAGCAAGGTAAAGAAGTGCTTGATCTATAATTAATAAGTTTATTGATAAAAATACAATGCTTTATGCTTTTAAAGAATGAACATACTTTTATCATTATTGTTTTATGTTTTAAATACAAACAATAAACAATTAAATAACCTAAAAATTAAAAATTATGGCAGTTTTAGTAGGGAAAAAAGCCCCCCAGTTTAAGGCAGATGCAGTTATTAATGGTGGCGAATTAGTAGAAAACTTCAGTTTAGAACAATACATTGGTAAAAAGTATGTGTTATTTTACTTTTACCCGGCAGACTTTACATTTGTTTGTCCAACTGAAATTATTGCATTCCAGGATAAAATTAAAGAGTTTGAAAGCAGGAATGTTGCTGTTGTTGGATGCTCAACTGACTCAAAATATTCGCATTGGAAATGGTTACAAACCGAATTGAAAGACGGTGGAATAAAAGGTGTTAAATATCCTTTAGTTGCAGATAATTCAAAAACTATTGCGGAAAATTATGATGTATTAGCCGGTAATTATGAATATGATGATAATGGTGAAGTTTCGTTTAGCGGAACATCAATGGCTTACAGAGGACTCTTTTTAATTGATAAAAATGGAATAGTCCGTCATCAGATTGTAAATGATATGCCCCTTGGAAGAAGCACAGAAGAAGCAATAAGGGTAATTGATGCTCTCCAGTTTTATGAAGAAAATGGTGAAGTTTGTCCTGCCGACTGGCACAAAGGCGATAAAGCGATGAAAGAAACTCAGGAAAGCGTTTCATCATATTTGGGAAGCAAATAAGTAAAAACTATTTATTCGTTAAATGTCATTTTAAGTGATAAAATAACTTCACTCGGAATGACATTTTTTTTACTTTTACTTTTTTATTTGCGATGTTTTATGAGAGAGGTAAAATTATTTACGCCCGAAAATATTGATGAATTTAAAACAAAATTAATTCATTGGGCAAACCAGTTCTCTGACTTTCTTATTTTAGATTCTAATAATTATTATAACAATCATCAAAGCAACCATTTTTATCACACCTACAACACAATTGCTGCAGTTGGCTCAATTGAAGAATTAAACACACACTCAACTGATAATTTTAATCACTTAAAATCATTTGTCAATAAAAGTAATGACTGGATTTTTGGTCACTTAAGCTATGATTTAAAAAATGAAATTGAGAAACTAGATTCAAAAAATTTTGATGGAATTAATTTTCCAGTCATCCATTTTTTTACACCAAAATACATAATTAAACTTAATGAACCGAAAATTGAAATCCTTTATAGACCAGATATTTCAAGTGCTGAAGAAATTGCAACTGTTTTCGAAGAAATTAATGGATTAAAAATTGATACAATTACTCAAAATTCAGAAATAAATTCAACTCCCAGAATTTCAAAAAAAGAATATATTCAACTGGTTAATAAAATATTACATGAAATTCATTATGGAAATATATATGAAATGAATTTCTGCAATGAATTTTTTGCAAAAAATCAACCAATTGATCCTGTAAATACTTATTTGAATTTGCAAAAAATTTCCCCTACTCCATTTGCAGGATTTTATAAATTAGAAAATAAGTACCTATTATCAGCAAGTCCGGAAAGATTTCTTAAAAAAGAACACCATACCATTATTTCTCAACCTATAAAAGGCACTATAAAAAAAGGTGAGACAAAAAAAGAAGACATTGCATTAATAGAATTTCTAAAAAGGAATACAAAAGAACGGGCTGAAAATACCATGATTGTTGATCTTGTAAGAAACGACCTTTCAAAACATGCAGAAATAGGAAGTGTTAATGTTGACGAGTATTGTGGAATTTATACATTCAGCCATGTTCATCAAATGATTTCGACTATATCGGCAAAAGTTAAAAGTAATGCCCATCCTGTAGATATTATTAGAGATGCTTTTCCAATGGGATCCATGACAGGTGCCCCAAAAATTAAGGCCATGGAATTAATCGAACAATATGAAAAAACAAAACGAGGGTTATATTCCGGTTCTGTTGGCTACTTCACTCCTGAAATGGATTTCGATTTTAATGTGATCATTCGCAGTATTCTGTATAATCAGCAAACGAATTACCTTAATTTTATTGTTGGCAGCGCTATTACAGCAAATTCACTACCTGAGCTTGAATACCAAGAATGCTTAATTAAGGCAAAAGCTATGCAGGAATGCCTATCATCACATTTATAAACTATTTTTCCTATTTTTGATTAGAAATTTAGTATTGCAATGGAAGATAAATTCCTCGATTTTATTCATCAACAACAGTTATTTACACAAGCTGATAAAATTCTTTTAGCCTTAAGCGGGGGAATTGATTCTGTATTTATGGCATATTTATTTAAAAAACATCAATTCAATTTTAGCATTGCCCATTGTAATTTCAAATTAAGGGGAGAAGAATCGGATCATGATGAAGAATTTGTAAAAAAATTAGCTAGTTCATTTCAGGTTAAATTATACGTAAATCATTTTGATACAGAAACTTATGCAAATGAGCAAAGTATTTCAATCCAAATGGCTGCCAGGGACTTAAGGTATAATTGGTTTGAGGAGATCAGAAAAAAAGAGGGGTATAATTATATTGCAGTAGCTCATAACCAAAACGATGTAATAGAGACTTTTTTCATAAACCTGATAAGAGGCACCGGAATTAAAGGTTTAACAGGCATTAAATCAAAAAATAATTATATCATTCGTCCGATAATTTTTGCGCAACGAACTGAAATTGAGCAATACTGCTTGGAAAACAATATTAAATTTAGAGAGGATTCAAGTAACATGTCAACTAAATATTTCCGAAATAAAATTAGGCATAATGTAATGCCCTTGCTTGAAGAATTAAACCCAAAAATTAACCATACCATTATTGAAAATATTGAACGATTAACTGATGTCGAAATTATTTATAATCAGGCGATTCAGGAATTTAAAAATGATTGTATTACTATTGACGGAGAAACTGTTTGTATTGAAATTGAAAAAATAGCTAAAAATTCACTTGTTAGGCGAACGTATTTGTTTGAAATATTGCAGGAATATGGCTTCTCAAATAAAATTATAAATGATGTGATCCAAAGTCTTGATAACATTTCAGGAAAAACTTTTTATTCAGCAACTCACCGAATATTAAAAGACAGAAATACCTTATTAATTTCTCCACTTTCAATAGCAGAGGAACATACATATTATATTGATGAAGGCACAAAATATTTCTATAATCCAATTAATCTAACGCTGGAAATAATTGAAAAAAAGGGAGATTTTAAAATTGACAAGAATAACAAAATTGGATATTTTGATCTAGATCAGCTTTCATTTCCTTTAATAGTAAGAAAATGGAAAAAAGGAGATTTTTTTCAACCTTTTGGAATGCAAGGATTAAAAAAACTAAGTGATTATTTTATTGATCAAAAATTATCAATAATCGACAAAGAAAATGTTTGGATTTTGGCATCAGGTGAAAAAATTGTATGGATTATTGGCTTAAGGACCGATGATAGGTTTAAAATTATAGAATCAACAAAAACAATATTGAAAATAAGTTGTGCTTTTTAAAATGACATAATTATAAAACTTAAATGTTATATATTTTCAATTATATTTTCTGTATGAATAATAAGAGTCTCTTTATTTTATGAATAAACTATTACTTTTTACAGACGGAAGTGTAAATACAAAAACAAAAATTGGATATGGGGCCTATCTCACCGTATCTGATCTTGGATTTTCCATAGATATATTGAATAAAAATGTAAAAGTAAAGCGATTCGAACAAACTTCATCGACCAAACTTGAAATACAAACTTTATTATGGGCGCTTAGCGATATTAATATATCGAAAAATAAAGTGATTGTTTATACGGATTCTCAAAATATAATTGGATTAAACGGAAGACGTGATCGGCTTGAAAAAAATAACTATCGTTCAAAAACAAATAAACTCATTAACAATTATAAACTGTATCAGGAATTTTATAAAGTAATTGATAAAATTGATTTTGAATTGGTTAAAGTACGTGGACACAACAAATCAAATCAAAAAAATTATATTGACAGACTTTTTACTATCGTGGACAAAGCTTCACGAAATGCATTGAGAAATGATGATCAGTATTCAGCTATTCATAGTAAAATATCTCAATAATTTAGCTAAAATTTTACTTTCACATTAGGGAGCTGTTCTTTAATTTTTAATATATCCTCTTCAGTTAAAGGATTTCCGGTTAAAGTTAAAGAAGATAAAAAGTTTAATTTACTTAAATCTTCGGGTATTGATTTGATATTATTATTATCTATTTGTAATACTTTCAAATTTTTCATCTCAAATAACACCATCGGTATTTCTGTAAACTTATTACCCTTTAATGTTAAGGTTGTTAATTGTTTTAAATCTGCAAGATTTGCAGGCAATGAATTTAATGAATTATTATGCAAAAATAATTTCTGGAGGTTTTTAAGATTCGCAATCTGATCAGGCAACTTTGTTATTTTACAATCATTAGCATATAATTCTGTTAGTTCAGTTAATTTCTCAATTTTAATTGGAATATAAGAAATAGGTAAGCTATATATATATAACTTTTTTAACGTAGATAAATTAAAAATTAAATCTGGAATTACAGTATATAAATTTCCGGCAATTGAAAGTTCCTGGAGGTTTTTAAGATTAGAAAATGATGCAGGTAAAGTAGTAAGTTTATTACCTGATACATTAAATATACGTAGATTGGTAAGATTACCTATTTCCAATGGTAGGTATGTTAAATTATTATTCCATAAATCAAAATTATCAAGATTTTTATAATTGCAAACTCTAGAAGGAAGAACATTAAGACTATTATTAGAAAGAACCAATTCATTTAAATTCACAAATTTTTCAATCCCAGCGGGAACATAACCTAAAAAATGATCATTTAAATCAAGAGAAAAAATTTCTTGGGGATTTTTTAGTGATTCATTTAAATTACTGAGATTGGCAAATTGAGAAAACATAATATTAAACGAAAAAATGCCAAATAAAAGAAGGAGATATCTCATAAAAATTCTTTATTAAAAGAAATTTAGAATTAATTTAGAATAACGCAAAACCAGAAAAATAGTTACAAATTATTATTAACATTAAAAAAAAACTCACCGAAGTGAGTTCTTTATAAATTAATAATCATCTATTTTTTTGGCATTTGAACTCCCCGTTGCTTAGCCATATTTTCTAACCGTTGTTGAAATTTAGATTTTGCAGGAGCCTTTTTAGCATTCAATGTTAACTTCCTTAATATTTCTTCCTCATCAATAAAGCGTTTTATTATTGCCATTTGTGCAAACGTTATAATATTTGCTAGAAAATAATAATAACTTAATCCAGCAGCATAATTATTAAACCAGAAAAGTAGCATCACCGGCATAAAATACATCATAAATTTCATTCCTGGCATTTGCTGGTTTGTGGTTGCAGTCATCTGACTGTTCAATTTTGTATAAAAAATAGTTGAAACAAACATTAAAAGGGTAAATAAGCTAACATGATCACCATAACCAAAAGGCACATTAAAAGGTAAATGCATGATAGAATCGTATGATGAAAGGTCATCCGCCCATAAAAAACTTTGTTGTCTTAGTTCAAATGAGGCTGGGAAAAATCTGAACATAGCTATTAATACTGGGAATTGAATTACCATTGGAATACATCCTCCAAACGGGCTTACTCCTACCTTTTTATATAATGCCATAGTAGCTTGTTGCTTTTTCATTGCATCTTCCGATTTAGGAAATTTTTTACCAATTTCGTCAATCTGTGGTTTCAATACCCGCATTTTAGCCCCTGAAATATATGACTTATAGGTTAATGGTAATATCAGAATTTTAATAAAAATAGTTAGTAGTAAAATAATTAAACCATAATTACTCATATACCTATTCAAAAAATTGAATACCGGAATAATGAGATATTGATTTACATATTTGATAATACTTTTTCCAAGAGGCACAAGTGCTTCAAAACCCTTATCATATTTTTTAAGGGTATTGTAATGATTTGGTCCAAAATAAAATTGTAAAGGGATTTCACCTGAACTACCGGGGCTATAAGGAACGCCCATTTCAGCATTAAAAAACTTCAAGTATTTATTAGTACCATCCATTTTTGTGAATTCGAGAAGAGAGTTTGAAAAATTATTTTCAGCTACAATTATTGAAGAAAAAAATTGTTGTTTAAAGGCAATCCATTTTAATTTAGTATTAATTTCCTTGCTGTCTTTATCTTTTCCCCTCGACCTCAATTCACCAACTTCATCGTCCTGGTATTTAAATCCAATTGTGGAATAATTATTTTCATTTTCAGCTCCTTTTTCCTGTTGTGGAGAATATATTTGCCATCTTAAATCAAGGTAGGTAGTATTGTTTGCAATAATATTATCAAGATTTACAAGTTTAACGTCAAAATTTACTAAATAACTTGCTGGTTCAAGCGAGTATGAATATTCTATATAACTATCACTTCCAGCATATAATCTAAATTGCATTGACTCCTTTTTTTCTTTAACGTATATAGATTTCTCGGTTATTAAAGGTTCAAAAAACAAATTATTTGTGAAAATATTTCTATTGGTAGCGAAAAACTCAAAACCAAAAACTGTAGAATCACCATTAAATAATATTAATGGTAACGAATCATAAGTTTTATATTTTTTCAATTCAACAGAATAAGGTCTACCCCCTTTTTTAGAAATAATTAACTTTATTAAGTCATTTTCAAGAGTATAAAACTCATTATCACCATAAGCAGCATCGCCAAAAGCACCGTATCTGTTTTTTAATTGCGTTGTATCAATATCGTTTTCTGGAATTTGCTCAGCAATAACTTCCTCGTTTGTAATCGATTTTTCTTTTTCAATAATTTCTTTTAGTTGTTCTGCTTGCTTTGCTAATTCAATTGAATCTTTTTTTCTTTGTGCTTCTGCAAGTTCTTCTTTTGATGGCTTATTCATAATACTAAATGTAATGATGATAGCACCAATTAATAGTATCCCTAAGATGGTATTTTTATCCATTAAATATTTTTTAAATTATTTTTAAACTTTAAAATTTTTATGAAAGTGTTGCTTTCACAAAACTCACAAAAAGTGGATGTGGAATAAGCACAGTGCTATTATATTCTGGGTGAAACTGAACACCAACAAACCATTTATGTTCAGGAATTTCAACAATTTCTACCAAATCAGTTTCTGGATTTATTCCAACTGCTTTCATCCCGCCCTTCTCAAAATCTTTTAAATATTGATTATTAAATTCATATCTGTGTCTATGCCTTTCGTAAACATCCTTTTTATTGTAGACTTCAAATACTTTGGTATTCTTTTTAATCGTACATGGATAACCCCCTAATCTCATTGTACCACCTTTTTCAGTTATACCTTTCTGATCTTCCATTAGATCAATTACCGGATAACTCGTATTTCTAACCATTTCGGTTGAGTTTGCATCAGCATTGCCTAATACATTTCTTGCAAATTCAATAACTGCACATTGCATTCCTAAACAAATACCCAAAAAAGGAATATTATTTTCGCGGGCATATCTTACTGCTAATATCTTTCCTTCAACACCCCTATGACCAAAGCCAGGAGCAACAATAATTCCATTCAAGCCCTGAAGCAATTCTTCAACATTATCTTCATCAATTTTTTCAGAATGAATATGAACCAGATCAACTTTACATTCGTTTGATGCCCCAGCATGAATAATTGATTCATTTATTGATTTATATGAATCTTTTAGCTCTATATATTTCCCAATTAAACCAATTTTGGTTGTATTTTTAGGATTATACAATCTAAATAAAAAACTTCTCCATTCATCTAAATCAGGTATTTTATTTAAAGTTAATGCTAATTTTTTTGCAACAATAATATCAAGCTTCTCTTTTAACATTAGCAATGGTACTTCATAAATTGTTTTTGCATCAATCGATTCAATTACAGAGTCAATTTCAACATTACAAAACAAGGCTACTTTTTTCCTAATATCCTTTGATAATATTTTTTCAGTCCTTAACACTAAAATATCAGGTTGTATTCCATTTTCAAGCAACACTTTAACAGAGTGCTGAGTTGGTTTGGTTTTTAACTCACCTGATGCCTGTAAATATGGGACAAGTGTAAGGTGAATAACTAAACTATTAGAATGACCTAAATCCCATTTTAACTGACGGACAGCCTCAATGTAAGGTAATGATTCAATGTCACCAACTGTTCCTCCAATTTCAGTAATTACAACATCATATTTATTTCTTGAACCTAGTAATTTAATTCTTCTTTTTATCTCGTCTGTAATATGAGGAATAACCTGAACTGTTTTTCCTAAATAATCTCCTTTCCGCTCTTTATTAATTACCGATTGATAAACCCTTCCTGTAGTAACATTATTAGCTTGTGATGTAGCAATATTAATAAAACGTTCATAATGACCTAAATCCAGATCTGTTTCTGCACCATCTTCAGTAACATAACATTCACCATGCTCATACGGATTAAGAGTACCTGGATCAATATTGATATAAGGATCCAATTTTTGTATGGTAACTTTAAATCCTCGAGCTTGCAGAAGTTTGCCAAGTGATGCTGAAATAATACCTTTTCCTAATGAAGAAGTAACACCACCTGTTACGAATATGTATTTTGTGCTTGACAAAAGGTTAATAATTTAAAAAGTTGCAAAGTAATAAATTTTAAATGTCAGATAAAAATATTT
>CAZBZX010000002.1:10329-12654 GCA_964496465.1 uncultured Bacteroidales bacterium | reverse complement strand
GTTTTAAACTTATTATTAAACATGAAATTTTAAATAGGAATAATAATAAATTAAAAAGAGGCTGTCTTCAAAAGTATAATACTATTCGTCTTTACAAGGAGGGCCGATGAAGCAATCTGTTAATTATGAGCAGATTTCTTCTTCCTCCTTCGTTGTCATCGCAATAAAGTATCCCTTTTGAGACAGCCTCCTTGAAAATAAATTATAAATATTTTAATCCATGCTATCTATAATATTTATTTTTTCTTCAAGTAAAGCAATTTCTTCTTTTGCTTTGATAATTTTTTGTTCAACATCTCCAATCATAGATTCAGCATTTTTCGATTTAGCAAAAAAACCTATATTATTTTCCCATAAAACAATATTACTTTCCAGTTTTTTCAACTTGCTAATATACTTTTCTCTTTCACTTCTTAAACGTTGATCAAACTTTGGACTTTGTTTAATAGACTCAACTTTGTTTTTAAATTTAAGTAATGAGCGTTTATTTTCTTTCACGTCAAGATTATCAAAATGCTTATTAATAGCTTCTCGGTATAATTTTTGAATTCTTTCTTTATCTTTAAAAGGAACAAAGCCTACTTCTGACCATTTACGCTGAAAATCTTTCAATTTTTTGATATTGTCTTCAACCTTATCTGTTAATTTATAATCTTCTATTTCCTTTATTATTTCCTCTTTCAATTTTAAATTTTCATCATATCTTGAGTCTATATTTGAAAAATATTCTTTTTTTCTATTAAAGAAAGCATCGCATGCCGACCGAAAACGCTTCCAAACTTCATCTGATTGTTTTTTAGGTACCGGACCAACTTTCTTCCATCTCTTTTGCAATAAAATCAAATCTTCGGTAGTTTTCTTCCAATCGCTGCTATCTTTCAATGCTTCAGCTTGAGCACATAAATCCAATTTTGTTTGTAAGTTATTTGTTTGTATTTCCTTATTCTCGGCATAGTACTCACGTTTCCTCTCAAAAAACTGATCGCAAGCTAACCTAAACCTATTATATATTTTATTATTATGCTTTTTTGGAGCAAATCCTATCGTTTTCCATACCTTTTGTAGTTCTTTAACTTTTTCAGATTTTTCTTCCCATTCTTTGTGATTTGCAATTTCTGAATTTATAATATCTTCAACTTGCTCACAAAGCATCGCTTTTGCTTCCAGGTTATTCTTTTGGGTTTTCTTTAATTCTTCAAAATGAGACTGATATTTTTTATTTATTGTTGTAGTTGCAGCTTTAAATCTTTCCCAGGTTGAATCTTTAAATTCTTTGGAAACAGGTCCAATTTCTCTCCATCGTTCATGCAATTTTTGAAGTTCCTCAAAAGCTTTCAATGCAGAATGCTCTAATAATAAATCCTCTGCTTTTTCGCAAAGTACAATTTTTAATTCCAGGTTTTTCTTAAGATCAAGATCCCGGAGTTCTTTATTAATTTTAATATAATCGTAGAACTTCTCTACGTGATGGTGATAGGTTTCCCAAAGATCTTTCACTTTTTGTTGAGGCACTAATCCTATATCTCTCCATTTTTTTTGTAACTCTCTAAATTCCTGAAAAGTTTTATTTATTGATTCTTTTCTATTAATTAATTCTTTTATTTCTTCAATAATCTGATACTTATCCTCAAGATTTTTCTCTTTTTCTCCCTCTAAAAGTTTATTATGATCAGCTTTTAATGATTTAAATTTTAATAATAACTCCTTAAATTCACTTTCAATATAATCTTCTTGTGGTTTAAAATCTTCAACTAATCCACCTTCTTTTATAAATTTAGCTTTAAGTTTTTCTAAATCCTGTTTATGCTTTTTATAAAAATTTACTTTAATTATTTCAACGTCATTTTTTATTTCGTCAATGGTATAATTATTTAGTAAATCTTTAAAAACTTTAACTATGTCTTCTTTGCTTAGCTTTGCATAATCAATAACTTCTCTTTCTTCTTCAACCTTATCTTCAACGATTTTTTCTTGTTCAGCATTTTTTTCCTTTTCAGGTTTTTTAATTTCTTCAGCAGGTTCATCTAATATTATTTCTTCATCATTGCTAGTAACTTCTTTATGTTTTTTGTCGTCCTTTTTAGACTCTTTCTTTTTACCTTCAATAATTATTTCCTTATTATCACCAATATCAATAGAATCAGCGGATTCATCATTAGTTGATGAGTTAATATCTGCAGTGTGACCTGATTCATCAACATTTTCATCAGGTTTATTCTCTGCAATTTCTATTTTATTCGTATTTTCAGCGTTTTCACTGAATTGTTCCTGAGGAACAGAGTTTTTAAGATCCTTATTATCCATGTCAAAAAAACATTTTTATTC
>CAZBZX010000002.1:0-10319 GCA_964496465.1 uncultured Bacteroidales bacterium | reverse complement strand
ATCTTTCGACTTCTCCCTACGAAAATATACATTTAACCATAAATACTCAAGTAAATTGCGTATTAAATTTTCAATTTACAATTATTATATTTTTTTTATATTACTATAAGCTTGTTAAAATTAAATATATTGCATGTAATATAAGACTTGTATCCGTTATAAACATTATTTTTGCATGGTAATACCAATATTATGAGAATTGATATATTAACCTTATTTCCTGACTTATTTAAAGGGCCTTTTGAATTATCAATAATTAAAAGAGCAATAACAAAATCTATATTGGAAATTCATATTCACGATATAAGAGATTATAGTACAGACAAACATAAAAAAGTTGATGATTATGCATTTGGAGGAGAAGCAGGAATGGTAATGATGATTGAACCCATAGATAATATTATAACGAAATTAAAGAATGAAAGAAATTATGATGAGATTATTTATACTTCACCTGATGGAGAAAAATTAAAGCAGCAAATTGTAAATCAGCTATCTACTTTAAACAATATTATAATTCTTTGTGGACATTATAAAGGAATTGATCATAGAATAAGGGAAAATTTAATTACACGAGAAATATCAATTGGCGACTATGTATTAACTGGTGGTGAATTAGCTGCAATGGTAATAGTTGATTCTGTTGTTCGTTTAATTCCAGGCACTATTTCGGATGAAACATCGGCCTTAACAGATTCTTTTCAGGATAATTTATTGGCACCACCCGTTTACACCCGGCCATCTGATTATAAAGGATTGAAAGTTCCTGAGATATTATTATCCGGAAATACTAAAAAAATTGAAGAATGGAAAGAAAAAAAATCTATTGAACGAACACAAAAATTAAGACCTGGAATGTTGGACGAAGAAAGCTAATGAATAGTGAATCGTAAGTGAAGAAAAATATTCTAACTACTAACTTCTAAATTCTATATTCTCATATACTCATCTAACGTAAAATCTTGCGAACAAAAGCAACAGTGAAATAAGACATTAAGAACAAACCAATAAAACCTTCAATTCCAGCAACAAATCGTAATGCACCAACAGGAACATAATCACCATAACCAATGGTAAGAAAAGTAATGATACTGATATAAAAAGACCGATCAACTAATCCAAGTTGATGTGCTGCATCAAGTCCTGTAATTACTTCAGTTCCATGAATAAATGATAAACATATATATACAAAGCTGAAAAATACATATGAAACCAACATACTGAATAATACCCTAAGCGGATTTGTAGCATATTGTCCGGCTAAATCAAAAATAAGATGCTGGAACCAATAAGATGGAAATGACCAGTATTTGTTTATTTTTTTCTTTTTTAAACGCCTCTTTAACAAGGCTTTAGATTCATGTCTCTTAAATTCGATATAGGCTGAATCTTCATCATTATATTGCCCGGTAACATTGAAGTTTTGTTTTAAAATTCGGAATTGTTCAGCTAAATTTTCATGCGTTGTTTCAGGTTGGTTTAAAACGATTTCTTTTACATTATTTCTTGACCAGTCAATATAAATTTGACCGATTAATCTCATACCTGAAAAATTAATACTTTTAATATCAACCTTAAAGTCAAATGGTTTCAAATCTATAATATCGCGTGCAATTGTATCAGACAGATCAATATGATCACATTTTACCATTCGAAGATCTAAATAATAATCAAAGTGACAGGATACAAAAGAAACTTCTTTAAATTTTGAATTTAAAAAAGATATTGATCCTTCACCAAAATTTGTACGATCAAAATAAAAACCTGTACCTTCACATTCAGCAAGTTCAAAAGTTATATTGCCTTTTCCAAAAATTGCTCTTTTAAAATTAACACGTCCTTTAGATACTTCAATGGCTTCGAACGATACATCGCCATCTCCAAATATGGAACGGCTAAAATTTACTTTATCTGTATTAATTTCAACAGTTCTAAAATCGACATAACCATTTCCAAATTCAGTACGATCAAATGACAATTCTCCTTTACCAAACTTTGCAAATCTGAAATCAACACGTCCATCTCCGAAACGTGCAACCCTGTAATTTACTCCACCTTCATCAAAATTAACATTGATAAATGATATATCTCCTCCCCCAAAATCGGTATTCACAAAATTTACTTCACCTTTACCAAAAACAGCATATTGAAAATCTTTTTTTCCTTCCCTGAAAATTGCATTTTTAAAAGTTACATCCCCTATGCCAAATATAGTTTTAGAAAAATTTGCATTTCCTACACGAAAAAATGTATCGGCAAAATTTACTCCCGAATTTTCGAAACTTGCTGATTCAAAGGTAACATCGCCATGTGTAAAATGTGTATATTGAAAATTTGTTAGCTCATTGGTAAACTTTGCAAATGAAAAATCAATCACAAAATTTGATTCAAAAAAAGCATTTTTTGCAGAAAAACCTTTTATTTCAACTTCAACCTTTTTCTCAAGGATGGCATATCTTCTATAAGCTGTTAGTGAAAAATTATGCACATAACAATAATCAAGGTTTAACTCTTCACCCTCTTCTATCATATCGTAAATATGACGGGTTTCGATAAATCCAAATTCCTCAAAAGAAATTAAATCACCAATTTTATTAAAAAAAGATAATAATGCTGTTTTTTCCCTAACTTTTCCACCTTGCGTAGTAAAAGGAATATCTTTTATTTCAACTTTGTAACTGTGATAATCTGTTATCATAAATTATTTGCTTCGGCATAAAAATATACAAAAATAGTTAAGTTACAAAGAGCATTACTCATTGAAAAATTTTGCTATAAAGAGAACCAGTAATTAAATTTCACCAAAAAAATGTTTGTTGCAGAAGAATTAAATAAAGTCTTTACATTATTCATTAGTTGAAAATTCGATGTTTCTTCACTTTCACTCATATTCATTGACCAGACTAAATATAAAGCAGATCCCGGTTTGTATTCCCAACGTGCAACCAAATTTGAAGGAAATTGCCTGAAATTAAAATCCGGGTTAGTAAAAATAGCATTGTCAATTCCAATACTATTCTGAGGAATCTGATAAGTGTTATCACTACTTAAAACAAGTTCATTATCTGAAAATTCATAATATTGATCGCTAATATTTTCAGTACCAGGATTCGTGATAAGTTTATATTTTGAGTAATTTCCAACAGAAATATAAGGATTTCCATAATATTGAATAGTTAATTCAGGATTAATTGCATAATCTATTCTGAAAACTATTCCTAACGTTTTTTGATCAAGAAAAGCTAGTAAATACTGATTTTCAATATCATTATCAAAATCAACCCATTGATAATTATTCTTATGTCTTGAATAATTTAAGGTTGTGAAAATTTTTAATGACTTGGTTAATTTATATACTATTTCAGGACTAAAATCATCAATTTTTGATAGTTTATCGTCATATCGATGAAAATGATAAGAAAAACCGAAAGCAAGTACTTTTGAATAGTCAGTTCCTACCCAAAGTGATTGACACCAAAAACCTTTTAAATTAAAAGCCGGGCCACCTCTTAATAAGCGTGTGTCGTTTATTTTTGAAGAACGATTAAAATTATAATTAAAGCTCCACTTATTTTTAAACTGAATATTAAAACTATTATAATAAAAAGTGTTTATATATTCACCTCCGTAATCCCATGCTATATCAGCATTCGTATAAATTGAATAGTTTCGGAATATAGATTTTGGTTCGGTTTCTTCATACCCTATCATAGTTCCCGTTTTTATATTATCAGCACTTTGCTGATAACCTATGTCATTTAATTCGAGCCCAGGAGAACGCGTAACTATTATTTGCCTAAATCGCCATTTTCCATTACTACCCTTACCAACTGAAAGTCTTGTCCCATATCCTGATAAACTTGTTTTTGTTGAATCTAAAGAAAGATAATCGGCATCGGGTCTTTGATAATAACGAGATGATGATTTCTGGGCATTATAAATAGCCAATTCATCACCATTTATCTGACTAAATACGCCTTGAAAATCAATATAATACGTTTTATTATTCCAGTAATGTTTTGCATCAATCCCACCTGTTATTGCAGAAGAATTCAAAAAATTCAAATGAATGTCAGAAATATCGCGGTTTACAGCTGTTATCATACCTCCAATTATAGTGTTGCTTTCATTTATATCTTTTTGTAACCTGCCAACAAAATAATTTGATAATGGTTCCACTTTTTCTTTAGTTTCAGAACCTGATGAATCAATTAAAGCATATTCATTCGCAGTAATGCTTTCGATAATACCAATTGAAAGTCCATCTTTTGTTTTACCAGATAATTTTAGAGCACTAATAATGGATGTGTTTTCCGGTTGTTTAGCATATTCATTGTCGTCTAAAGATGGATAATGAGAAGGTGAATGGCCAATCCTTCTGGAATAAAAAAGCTGGTCCCCACCATAATTAAAGTCAAAGATATTTCTTCCTTCAAGGAAAAATGGTCTTTTTTCCTCATAATATGTTTCAAAAGCAGATAAATTTAAAACAGATGGATCAGCTTCAACTTGCCCAAAATCAGGATTTATAGTATAGTCAACTGTAAAATCACTGGTAATTCCAATTTTTCCATCGATCCCAAAAGAAATACCAGGATCAAATCCATCAGCATATGGATTTCCGCTTTCTGGGGGATATGTTTTAATTTTACCAACTGTATAAGGTAAAAATTCAATTCTTTTATTTTTCTCAATCCCTTTAATTCCATGAATTTCACCAATTGAATATAAAAAACCTGGATTATCACGTGGCATCAAATTCCATTGATCTTCTTCCTGGTTACGATTTATCCAACGCCATGCATGCATACCCCAAACTTGATCTTCCTTGTTCCCATATCGCAATTGCGTAAGAGGAATCTGCATTTCAGCAACCCACGCACTATCCTCCATACCAACTTTTCCATACCAAACAGCATCCCAGTTTGTGTCCCATCTGTCATTTAACAAAAGTACATCTAGTTTACAGCCTGCTGCAGTAAGATCAAATTCAAAACCGGTACGATGATCATAATAACTATCAAAGCATACTCCAACAATATCTCCAACAAAATCATCCCTTCTGCCCATTTGATTATCAATGCTTTCTATATCATCATAAGCACGAATAGCCACAAATATATTTTCTTCGTCATATAAAATTTTAATTTCGGTTTCTTTTGAAGGTTCATCTCCTTCATTAGGCATAAACTGCCTATAGTTTCCTTCCCATTTGCCTTCCTTCCAGCAATCATCATTTAATAGGCCATCAATAACCGGTTGAGACGAGGTTATTCTTTGGGTAACATATTTTCTTTTTACATAGGTTATAGTATCGCTATTTGCTGCAAAAGAAGGTTTAAATATTATTAATAAAACCAGGAATAATAAAAATAATTTATGCATCATTAGATTTTTCTCTTATTACTTTAAATACGATTAAAATATGAATTTCCCTAATTTAAATTATACTCTTTGATAATTAGTTGCTTTCTCAAAACCTTCAATTCTGAATTTTTTCTTATTTCCAATTGCCTTCTTAAGCATTTCTTCGTTAAAATAATTATAAAAAACCGGAGAAATATAATCGACACCAGGTTTCCAATTAATCAAATACTTATTCATTGATCCATTTTTCTCAATTTGCTCAAATAAAGGTGTTCCCGGATATATTCTATAAAATGAATTCACACCAACTGTTGAGACATTTAGAGGATCTAATGCATCGATCATTTTTAATAATGAATTTATATCTTCATTAGGAAAACCTGTTGATAAATCTACAGCTATTTTAATATTATTTAAAGACGCCAAATGACAAAATTCTTCAAGTTTTTTATAATTGACATCCTTAGTATTAAGACTTAAAGTAATTAAATCAGCGCCAGATTTTTTCAACCAATAAAATAACTCATCCGAAAATGGTTCTAATTTCATATATAAAACCCAGTCAGTTAATCCTGCATATTTATATATTGCCTTACATATTGAAATGCAATGTTTGAGGTTTATATTAAATTCGCTATCGCATAAATGAAATTTAGTAAATCCTTTATTCTTAAAATCCATTATTTCTTTCGCAACTGATTCAGGTTTATGATAAATAATATTTTTATTTCCTTCGGTGCAAAAAATACATTTTTCATTGCATCCGATTTGAGTTCTGAAGCCTACAATCCCATCATTTTCAATGTATTTTTTATAATTAAAAAGCAACTCTCTGTCAAATTTAAAATTAGGTTTATTAAAATAGGAATACCCATTGACAACTCTTTGAATATCTTCATTATTTTCCAGTTTATTTAATACATCAATTAATGCTAGTTCTCCTGGTCCCTCAATTCCGTAATTAGCATCGGTATAATCCAATATTTTTTCAGGCATAATTGAAAATCCCACACCACCAAGAATAACTATTCTATCATTTTCTTTACATATAGTAATATATTCCTTTATTTCAGGTAAAAAAAATTCATTATTTTGATATAAAACTGTATCTACCTGTCTTATAGTAATACCAATTACATCGGGATTATGAATGTTTATTGAATTTCTAATTTCTGCTATAGGATCATCAGCAAAACATAAATCAAGAATAGCATAACTATGATTTGTTTTTGAAAGAGCACCAGCCAGATATTCAATTGCAATGGGGATTACAGGAGGATGTTGATATCGATTTGAATTGATGAAAAGAATTTTCATTATTGCTTTTTGCTACAAAAAAAGTAAAAATAAATTCAATTTTTATGTCTACAAATCTTTTAAGGAATATTAACATTTTTAACATAAGGAAATATTTTCAAATGGGTATAAATAAAATTTCAAAATTCATATATCCTATAAAATGGAATGCTGGAATAATAGAAAAATAGAGGAGAAGTTTTTATTAATCCATTCTTCCAATATTCCAATATTCTAAAAAATATTCTTTACATAATTATTAAATATTAAACATTTATCATTTATATCATGTTTTCATAAAACCAATGTTAATATTAATAACCTAATTGTGCATAATTATATCAATAATAAAAGCTTAGTTTTGGTATATTTGCATACGTCTTAAAAAGAAAAAAATTGACCCATAATAAAAAAAAATTAATTCTTGTAACTAATGATGATGGGATTAATGCAAGCGGATTAAAAGCATTAATAAAAGCTGTTGAACCATTTGGTAAATTGCTCGTGGTAGCACCCGAATATCCAAATTCTGGAATGTCTCATGCCATAACCGTGAAAATTCCTTTGCGATTTAATTTGTTACAAACCGAAAACTCAATTAGTTATTATACTTGTAATGGCACTCCAGTAGATTGCGTAAAAATGGCTATGACGATCATATTAGACAAAAACCCCGATTTAATTGTATCAGGTATAAATCACGGTTCAAATTCAGCTGCTAGTATTTTTTATTCAGGAACTATGGCAGCTGCTTTAGAAGGTGGAATGATTGGAATTCCTTCCATTGGTTTTTCGCTTACTGACCATTCCCATAAAGCTGATTTTTCTGCATCCATCGATATTATATCTGCTATAGTTGATAAGACTCTGCAACAAGGATTACCTTATGGTATTGCGTTAAATGTTAATATTCCAGATATAGAAAAAAGTAAAATAAAAGGAATAAAAATTTGCAGGCAAACTAAAGGGTATTGGCAGGAAGAATTTGAAAAAAGAACAGATCCGGGTAAAGGTGAATATTATTGGTTAGCTGGAACCTTTATTAATCTTGAACCTGAAGCAGATGATACAGATGAATGGGCATTGAATAATAATTATGTTTCTATTGTGCCTGTACCTGTGGATTTAACAGCATATAATTATATTGATAAGTTAAAAACCTGGAATTTATAATATGGAAATAAAATTAAATAAACTTTATATAGGTGTAGTATTAGGACTTATTTTACCTATTATTGCTGTATTTGTTTTATACAAAACCAAGTTTTATTACTTAACACCTGAAGAATTTTACAAACAGTTGCTCGACCTGGGAGTACATTTAAAAGTTATTAGTCTGGCAGTAGTTCCTAACTTATTAATTTTTTTTGTATTTATTTGGATTAATTATTTACAATCGGCAAAAGGTGTTTTACTGGCAACATTTATTTATGCATTTGCTGTATTTGGCTTAAAATTATTTTTTTAATGAAGTATTTTATAATCGCAGGTGAGGCTTCAGGTGATTTACATGGTTCTAATCTTATGGAAGGGTTAAATCAGGTAGATATAAATGCAGATTATAAAATTCTTGGTGGTGATTTAATGCAATCAAAAGGAGGAAAATTAGTAAGGCATTATAGAGATATGGCGTTTATGGGCTTCCTTGAGGTAGTTCAAAATCTTCGGAAAATTTCCAAAAATTTTAAAATTTGCAAATCAGAAATAAAGATTTATAATCCCGATGTAGTTATCTTAATTGATTACCCTTCATTTAATTTAAAAATAGCCGAATATGCTAAATCGCTAGGTTTAAAAGTCTATTATTATATTTCGCCTAAAGTTTGGGTTTGGAAAGAACACCGTGTAAAAAAAATAAAAAAACTTGTCGATAAAATGTTTGTTATTTTTCCTTTCGAGGTTGATTTTTATAACAAACATAATTACAAAGTATATTATGAAGGGAACCCTTTGCTGGATTCTATTGAACAAAAATTAAAAAATAAACCCACATTCAAGGAATTTACAACTATTAATAATTTATCAGAAAAACCAATTATTGCATTATTACCTGGAAGCAGAGAACATGAAATTAAAACGATGTTACCAAGAATGCTTGAAGCAATTAAAAAATATACTGAATACCAAATAGTCATAGCCGGCAGCTCTGTAATTGTTAACAGTGTATATAAAAATCAGATAAAATCCATGGAGGCCTATGTTATATACGATCATACTTACGAATTATTAATGCATTCAAATGCCGCTTTGGTAACCTCAGGGACAGCTACTTTAGAAACTGCATTGTTTGAGGTCCCCCAAATAGTTTGTTACGGCGGTAATCCATTATCATATATTATTGCCAAAATTATTTTAGAAAAAAAAATAAAATATATTTCCTTAGTCAATATTATTCTTGATAAGCCATTGGTTAAAGAATTTATTCAGCATCAAATGAGTGTGGAAAATTTTCAGAATGAATTGGATAAAATATTATATAACAAAGAATATAGGGAATCCATGCTAAGTGATTATGATAAATTAATTAAAATGCTTGGTAATGATGGAGCTTCAATACGAATTGCAAAATTAATTTTTGAAAGTTTAATAAATAATAATAAAAATGAATAGAATCTTTTCAACCATAATTTTTTTATCGGTTATCACTTTTTTAATAAGTGCAGAAACCCTTGATATTGGATTATTTAGTAACATGAAAATAAATGCGTTCACATTTAATGTAATAAAAGGTGAATATAACATTGTGCATAAAAACAAAACAATTAAACCTATAAAAGGAAATGAGATAGTTTATGTGACATTAATTGGAAAATTTATACAAGTAAGAAATGAAAATGAATTGATAGGTACTTTCAGATCAATTCAAATAACAGGAATTGGAAAAGAAAATGAGTTTGCTATCAGTACTATTCTTGATGGAAATAAATCCCGTCAATATAATGATGATTTATATTTAAAGGCGAAGCCTGATTATATTGAAATAATTAACCACGTTGACTTTGAAAAATATATTGCTGGTGTTGTTGAAACAGAAGCTGGTTCTACTTCAGAATTAGAATACTATAAATCTCAAGCTTTAATTTGCCGTACGTACACTTATAAAAACATGTACAGACATGGCGATGAAGGATATAACCTTTGCGATGGTGTGCACTGTCAGGCATACAAAGGAAGTAGTTTTTATAATGATTTAATTCCAAAGGCTACCTATGCTACCCGGAGTTTAATAATCGTCGATACTACTCTTCAGCCCATTGATGCCGCTTTTTATTCGAATAGCGGAGGTTACACTGCCAACTCTGAAGAAGTTTGGATGAGTGTAAAATCCTATTTGCGTTCCGTAGAAGATCCATACAGCCTAAAAGGTAAAAACGCCATCTGGAAAGAAACTATTTCCTTTTCTGAATGGAAAAACTATTTAAAATCAATGGGATTTATAGGAGTTGATAACCGGGATATCATTAAATTTTATTCAAGGAATCCTAAAAGAAGACAGTTTTATTACTTGGGAATTGATTCAATACCTTATACACAAATTAGGAAAGACTGGAATTTAAAATCAGCTTATTTTGAAGTTAAATCAGATGAGAACAATAATATAGTCTTTTATGGCAAAGGATACGGACATGGGGTTGGGTTAAGCCAGGAAGGCGGTA
>CAZBZX010000001.1:30699-41510 GCA_964496465.1 uncultured Bacteroidales bacterium | reverse complement strand
GCTGGTCATGCACCCGCCATGCACGCCCTTGGTCTCCAGTGCGACGCCGCGGGACAGCGCAGGAAGTGGCTTCGGGACGCCGCCCACGAAGGTTACATTCCGGCCATGTACGACTATGGGCTGTGTTGCGATGATCCCGAGCAGAGAATTCGCTGGTTGACGATGGCGGCCAACGAGGGACACGTCCAGGCGATGTTCCGTTTGGGCATGGCGTGCGAGGAACTCGACCAACGTCGCCGCTGGCTGCTCATGGCAGCCGAAGAGGGCACTCGTGTGGCGGGTGAGCGGGTACGAAGTCGCACCGTTGAGTACGATCCGGCCCGACTCTCGAGGTATCCAAGCGCACGCACCTCGTCATAGGCTCTCACTACGGTCGAGCGGTGGACACCGAGGGTCTCCGCCAGGATGCGGGTTGGCGGAAGACGGTCCCCGGAAATCAGTGTCCCCTGCTCGACAAGTGAGACGACATGAGCGCAGATCTGCTGGTAGAGAGGGGTCGGATCCGAACGATCCAGTCCGAAGCGCGCCATTGACTCACTCCTTTGAGAGACGAATTGGTAGTTTTAAAAATGTACAGATTGGAGCTTCCTGAAATACCAAAAATATACGATCTTCTGCGAGGCCTCCAACGAATCTCGGAGAAAGCCTGTCACCAGGAGAGACTTGTGATGGAGTTTCGCAATGATTACGAGGATCTCGGACGTGCGGCAGCGTACGATCAACTTCAATTCGCCAACACGTACCAACTCGCCTTCCGCGACCTTCCCACTCTCTATTCGAATCACGTCGCCGGAGACCGGGCGCTGGACTTCGGGTGCGGAACGGGTCGCTCGACACGTTTCCTCAAGCACCTGGGATTCGACGTGATCGGTGTTGACATCTCAACGGAGATGGTCGCAGTAGCCCGCAGAAACGACCCAGGGGAAGACTATCGAGTCATCGAAGATGGAGGATTCGGCACCCTGCCCTGCGGCACCTTCGATCTCATCCAGTCGGCATTCACCTTCGACAATATCCCAGGCCGGGAGCACAAGATCCGGCTGTTCCGAGAACTGGGCCGGCTTCTCACCCCAATGGGCAGGCTCGTGAATATCGTTTCTACACCGGAAATGTATCTCCATGAATGGGTGACGTTCACAACTCGGGATTATCCGGAAAACAGAAACGCCCGCTGCGGTGACGTTGTCCACATACGCACCGTCGATTATTCGGACCCACGTCCGGTCGCTGACATTCTCTGGACCGACGCTGGCTACCGCGACGTGTACCACCAGGCCCGGTTGGAGTGCCTGCGCTACGAACTTCCCCTGGCCCGCGGGGACGAAGGGATAGATTGGGTCACTGAAAACGAGGTGGCTCCCTGGGCGATCTATGTCTTGGGCCGACTTGAAATCGAGAGTGATCGCTATGGTCCATGACCTGAGATCGAGGGACCGTCTTCCGAGCGATCACCCTGAAAAGGAACGGCGAGCCCTACGCGCGTTCCCCTCTTGACGGTTCGTAAACCGACGGGGAATCATACTCCGACGTGAAAGAACCCCAACAGACTCCGATTCGGCGCATTTGTGTGTTCTGCGGGTCCAGCTCCGGTAGATCTCCGGAGTATGCGGAGGCCGCCGGGCAGCTCGGGCACACCTTGGCGGATCGGCGGATCGGACTTGTCTACGGAGGCGCGAAAGTCGGTCTGATGAAGGTTGTCGCCGAGACGGTGCTGAATCAGGGCGGCGAAGTCACGGGGGTCATCCCAAGAGCCTTGGTCGACCGGGAAGTTGCCTTCACGGAGCTTCCCGATTTGCGCGTCGTCGGTTCGATGCACGAGCGAAAGGCGCTCATGACGGAACTCTCGGACGGATTCATCGCTCTCCCCGGTGGACTGGGAACCGTCGAAGAGCTCTTCGAGGCTCTGACTTGGGGACAGCTCGGTCTGCACCAGAAACCTTGTGGACTCTTGAACATCCTCGGCTATTTCGATCCATTGATCGAATTCCTGGATCAGATGGTCAGTGAACGCTTTGTGGCACAGGCTTACCGCGACATGATTCTGATCGACGACTCTGCGGATGATCTTCTCGAAAGATTTGAGAGGTATCGTCCACCGACCGTCAGCAAGACTCGACTCGCCCTGCGTTCCCTGTCGAATCCCAGCCGTGCATGATTCGGCGCAAGCTTCAATTTTTCCCGGAAAACCCGAATCGGCGGAGAAAACGATTCCCGGCCTCCGCCAGCAGGGCCCCAGTATCAGGTTCGACACGAGGGTTATCTCGAGTCCCGGTCACCTTCAAGGGAACGGTGACCCATCCTTCGTCGTTCGAGAGCGTTTTCAACACTTGACGAGGCACGCCCGGAACCGACATTTCGCTGGACTTGGCCCTGAGATGGATCTGCAGCTGAAGGGGACCGGACAGATCGACCTCACCGTCGAGACTCAAGCCCGCCTGCTGGCTGGTCAGAGAGAAATCCCTGATGGTGACTCGGCTCGCAGCGATCTGGAATTTCGCGTCGGTGGCTTCGTACTCCCCACCGACCAGTCCCCTCATCCCAAGAATCCGCTCGGCAGTGGAGAGAATCGGCTGCTTCGGAATCCTGCCGGGATTCAGATGAACGGTGCCCTGGCCAACAAGTCCCGCGGGGCTGCTTCCCGCCCCGTGCCCGTCGAACGTCAGTCGACCGGGTCCCAGGGACTGATCCTCCTCCAGTCCAACCACCTTGTTCAGATTGAGACGAGAGGCCGTCGCCTTCAGTTGATACGTAAAAGGGACAGGGTTGAAATCAGCGGCCAGACTGGCCTCCAGATCGCCCTCATCAGATGACAGGGAGAGTTGATCTGCACTCAGCAGCCCCCTCTGGACCTTGATCTCACCCCTAAGGTTGCGCAATGGCAGCTCTCCAAGTTGAGCCCGTTCAATTTGGATCTCACCAACTCCGGAGAGTCGGTCGACGGGTTTGACCTGTGCGGAGTCAAGAACGATGTTGTTCAGAACGAGACGAATTCCTTCGAGGCGGAGCTGATCTCGGGGACTCTGTTGCGGCAACTCCTCGCGGACGAGCATCGTTCCCTTTTCCAGAGTGATCTGCTTGACCTCGAGCCTAAGGGAGTCGGGCAAGGTTTCGAGGCCATGCGATGAGGTGCCTCCATCCTGCGCTTCCTCACTCTCGGGCTTCCGGATGACGATTTCCACGCGGGGCTCGTCGAGAACCGCCTCCGTCACGACGATCTCGCCTCGCAAAAGAGGGGGCAACCGGTGCCGGAAGAGGATTCGAGCCAGGTGGACGGTGTAGTCGCCGCGGGAGTATTGTCCGGAAGCGGTGACGTCCTTGAGTTCGATCCCGCTGAAGATTCCAAGGTCGACGGACGCGGCCTGGAGTTCCAGCCCGCTTGCCTCACTTATCCTGGCCAGGATCGCCTGGCCCACGGTCTGGGAATCCAGGGCAATCCAGGCTGCCCCCCCGACAACAACAAGCAACCCCATGAGGCTCACACCGACCCAAAGCAGTATCTTCTTCATCGCAGGAGCCCTCAAAAAAAGAGTGTCCCCAACTCACCAACGGCGGCAATCAGCAACTTGATCACCCTGGACTTGGCCGAACGCCAGCATTCTCTTCGCCGTATGAGCCCTCCGGAGAAACTGTCTCCGATGTCCTCATGTTAGCTCAGACGCAGGGTCTCAGACACAGGAAACGATCCCAGTTCCTTCCGCGGAAGCCTTCCCGAAAAGAGCGTCCCCGACTCAGCTCCCCCCAACGCCTCAACTGCGGGGGCCTTGGCGAACAGGGTGTCCCTACTCCAGCGCCAGTCGGTGAGCTTGGCGGAAAGGGCAAAAAAGAGTGTCCCCAACTTCCCAACTTCCCCCAACTTCCCAACTTCCCGCATCCTCATCTCCAGCTCGCGCCTCCAGGGCCGCCGGGAGATGGGATTCCAACCGCCCTGGAATAGAAGACAGCGCTTCCCTTTCGAGTGGAGGGATCGCAAAACTGAAGGAACCAAATAGAGGAAGAAGAAAGATGAAGAGGCCGGGAGAGTACCAGCTGAGCTTCGGGTGGATATGCGACACTTCGATCTCCAATCTCCCCGCTCAAACAGCGGCATCATACTATTACTTACAGGATAGATATAAACTCCGATCCTGCAGAGCGTCTTTTGGGGCGCCGATCCTTGTTCTGCTCCGGGCTGCGCGCTAGAGTGGTCGAACGTGGTATCACTGGGACATGCAGAGTCTGCATTTCATGGTTGGATTCCGACTCGCAGAATCCACGCTTCCGGAGACAGAACATGAAGAAGAACCGCCGGACTTTCCTTCGAACCGCTGCGGCGTCCGTGGCTGCACCCGGACTGGTTCGGGTTGCCACCGGACAGGCGGCTCGGCCGAACTCCTTTCCTGAGCCCGTCTTTGGTGGACCCTCCAGTGAGATTCCCGTCCTGAAAGAGAAGACCGGACTCAAGATTCAGTCCATCGAGACCTTCGTCCATGGCAACCTGGGATTCACCCGGGTCACGACCGACGACGGCAGCGAAGGCTGGGGCCAGGTCTCGAACTACGATCCCGACATCTCGGCGACGATCCTGCACCGCAAGATCGCTCGTTACGGGCTGGGGCGCGACCCCGCCGATCTCGAGGACATCGTTGATCGGGCGATCGAGGGCAACTACAAATACCCGTGGTCTTTCGTCTGCCGCGCTACGACGGGTCTGGAGACGGCGGTCTGGGATTTGCTCGGCAAGCGTCAGGGTAAGTCCGTGTGCGAACTGCTGGGCGGAAAGCCCCGGATGCTTCCGGTCTATGGCTCGAGCATGAGTCGTACGATTACGCCGGCTCAGGAAGCGGAACGCGTGGCTCGGCTGCGCAGCGAGAAGGGATTCAATGCCTTCAAGATCCGTGTGGGAAAAGCGGCCGGACGAGACCAGGATCAGTGGCCGGGGCGCACGGAAGAGATCATTCCGGCCGTTCGCAAAGCCGTCGGTGACGACGTGGCCCTCCTGGCGGATGCCAACAGCTGCTACACACCACCGAAAGCCATTGAGGTGGGTCGTCTCCTGGAACAGTACGGGTACATTCACTACGAGGAACCTTGTCCATTCTGGGAACTCGAATGGACGGCACAGGTCTCCTCAGTTCTGGATATCCCGGTCGCCGGCGGCGAGCAAGACAACGATCTTGCCCAGTGGCGGCGCATGATCGGAATGCACGCGGTCGACATCACCCAACCCGATATCTGTTACATAGGTGGAGCTCTGCGCGCCCTGCGAGTCGCCAGAATGGCCCAGGGACGTGGACTGCCCTGTGTTCCACATTCCGCGAACCGCTCTCTCGTGCTCGTCTTTACGCTCCATGTATTTGGCGCAATTCCCAACGCAGGCCGACATGTCGAGTACACGATCGAAGAGGACACCTGGACAAGGGACATCTACGAGCCGGCACTGCAGGTGGTCGACGGAAAGGTCCAGATTCCAGAAGGACCGGGCTGGGGCGTGAGAATCAACAGAGAGTGGTTGTCCAAGGCGGAGCATCGAAAATCTGAAGTTTGAATTGCACGGCCCAGGTTATCTGGATACGTAAGAATTAACGTAGGGTGAATCAAGATGAGAATTGCGACAGCGTCCAAACTCGTCATTATTTGGAGTCTTCTTGTTACTCTGTGCGGGCCTCTGGCCGCAGATGACGGCTACCGACTCTGGCTTCGCTATGACCCCGTCGAGGATGCGGCCAGGCTGGCGTCCTACCGGAGCGCCCTGAGCGAAACCTTGATTCAGGGAAATTCACCCACAATGACGGCCGTCCGTACCGAACTTGCCCGCGGGCTGAGGGGCCTCCTCGGTACCGAACCTCCCCAGGTGCAGTCCATTGCCCATGGCGGCACGCTGGTCGTGGGCACTCCTGCAAACTCGGCCGCGATTGCCGCCATGAACTTGGGCACGGAGCTCCGACGAGCAGGCGACGAAGGTTATCTCATCCGAACGGTGTCCGTGGACGGCAATCGGTGTACCGTCATTGCGGCCAACCGCGACATCGGCGTGCTCTACGGGACGTTTGGGTTCCTGCGGCTGCTGCAGACCCGCCAAGACATCGACAATCTGACGCTCGTGAGCGCCCCGCGCGTTCGGATCCGGATGCTGGATCACTGGGATAACCTGAACGGCACCGTCGAGCGCGGCTATGCGGGCTTCTCTCTGTGGGACTGGCACAAGCTGCCGGACTATGTCTCTCCCCGCTACACCGACTACGCTCGGGCTGACGCTTCGATCGGAATCAACGGGGCCGCTCTGAACAACGTCAATGCCAACGCGTTGAGCCTGACCCACGAGTATCTCGTGAAAGCGGCTGCCCTGGCCGATGTCTTTCGGCCTTACGGGATCCACGTCTACCTTTCCATCAAGTTCAGCGCACCGTCTCAGATCGGAGGCCTGAAGACCGCAGACCCTCTCGATCCGGCCGTCGCCGCCTGGTGGAAAGACAAGGCGGACGAGATCTATGCCCTGATTCCCGATTTCGGTGGCTTCCTGGTCAAGGCGAACTCGGAAGGCCAACCCGGCCCCCAGGACTACGGGCGGACGCATGCTGACGGTGCGAACATGCTGGCCGATGCGCTGGCGCCTCACGGCGGGTTCGTGATCTGGCGGGCCTTCGTCTATAGCAACGAGACTCCCGAGGATCGCGCCAAACAGGCCTACAACGAGTTCACACCGTTGGACGGCAAATTCCGGAAAAACGTCTTCGTGCAGGTCAAGAACGGCCCCATCGACTTTCAGCCTCGCGAGCCTTTTCATCCGTTGTTCGGAGCCATGCCGCACACGCCCTTGATGATGGAATTCCAGATCACGAAGGAATACCTCGGTCAGGCAACGCATCTCGTCTATCTGGCGCCGCTGTTCAAAGAGGTCCTCGACGCGGACACCTATGCCAAGGGTCCGGGATCGACGGTCGCCAAAGTCGTCGACGGTACGCTGGAAGGGCACCAGATGACCGGCATGGCCGGCGTCGCCAATACGGGGACGGACCGCGACTGGACGGGCGGAGTGTTCAATCAGGCCAACTGGTATGCCTTCGGCCGCCTGGCTTGGGATCATACGTTGACCTCGGAAGAAATCGCAGACGAATGGATCCGTATGACCTTCTCCAACGATGAATCGTTCATCGCTCCCGTCAAGTCGATGATGATGAACTCGCGGGAAGCATGCGTCGACTACATGACCCCTCTGGGCCTGCACCACATCATGGCGGCCGGCCATCACTGGGGACCCGGACCCTGGTTCGATAAGGGGCGGCCGGACTGGACGCCGGTGTATTACCATCGCGCCGACGCAGAGGGAATCGGGTTCGACCGTTCCTCCCGCGGAAGCGACGCGGTCGGTCAGTACTATCCGCCCGTTGCCGAGCGCTTCAACAACCTCGAGACATGTCCGGAGAGGTACCTGCTCTGGTTTCACCATGTGAGCTGGGATTACAGAACGAAGTCGGGTCGAACTCTCTGGGACGAGCTCTGCTTCCGCTATCAGCGAGGCGTCGATGAAGTCCGCCACATGCAGGCGGTCTGGAACTCGGTTGAGGGAAAAGTCGATGCGGAACGCTTCCAGCAGGTAAAGGCCTTCCTGAGAATCCAGGAGAAGGAGGCCGAGTGGTGGCGCGACGCTTGCCTGCTCTACTTCCAGACCTTTTCCAAACGACCGTTTCCTCCCGGATACGAGAAACCGTCGGCAACGCTCGAGGAATTCGAGAAGGCAGGGCACCCGATCACGCGCGAACGTTAAGCCTTCGGCGGCGTTCAACGGGAGTCCGGAGGGAAGCGAGGAAGCCCGGAGATGAATCTGAGGCGCACGATCCACGGCGGCGTTTTCGCCACTGTTGTCCTTTCAGCCCAATGCCTGGCCGGAACCTCCTTCTATACGGATCGGCTCCAGGATCCTGAGGCCGTCTATTTCACCCGGGAGGCCTTCCCCGTCCACGCCGATGGCGTCGCGGACGACGCCCCTGCATTGCAGCAGGCGATCGACAAGGTTGGAACGGACCGGCACGCCGGCGTGCTCTTCATTCCCGAAGGGCGGTATCGGCTGAGCCGGACAGTCTACGTTTGGCCCGGAGTCCGCCTGATCGGATACGGAGAGAAGCGGCCGGTGTTGATCCTGGGGGCCAATACTCCCGGATTTCAGGGGGATGAGAGCAAGTATCTGATCTACTTCTCAGGAGGTCGCGGACGCGACGGAACGCCGCGCGACGGCAACCCGGGGACCTTCTACAGCGCGATGAGCAACATCGACGTCGAGATCGGCCCCGGAAATCCGGCTGCAGTGGGAGTCCGCTTTCACGTCGCACAGCACTGCTACCTCTCCCACATGGATTATCACCTTGGCGAAGCCAAGGCAGGTCTACAGGACATCGGAAACGAAATTGAAGACCTTCGCTTCTTCGGAGGTCAATACGGAATCATGACCCGGAGATCGGCCCCCGGCTGGCCGATCCTGGCGATCGACTGCACATTCGAGGGTCAGAAGGTCGCCGCACTCCTCTGCGACGAGTCTGGACTGACACTGGTGCGCCCCAGGTTTCGCAATGTCCCTACCGCCGTGTCGGTCGTTCCCGAGAAACCGGATGAGCTCTGGATCAGTGATGCCCGTATGGAGGGAATCTCAGGACCCGCGCTCGTTATCAGTGACGAGAGGAACGCCCGCACCCAGATCAACCTCCGGAACGTGGCTTGTCAGAACGTTCCGATTCTGGTCCGCTTCCGAGAAAGCGGTCGAGAGGAACGCGGTCGGGGCACCCGGTATATCGTCACGCGATTCACGCACGGGCTCGATTTGGGCCACCTGGGGTCCGCCCGCGACATTGGGGACAGACTGCTCGTCAAAGCGGTAGAAACCTTGGGTCCTCCCGTGGCATCGGATATCCCGGACCTCCCGGCATCTGACACGTGGGTCAACGTGCACGAGTTCGGCGTCGCCGGTGACGGAAAGACAGACGATACCGCTGCTCTGCAGAAGGCGATCAATGAGTACCGGGTGCTCTATCTGCCCCAGGGTTGGTACAACGTGAGCGATACCCTCGTGCTGCGCCCGGATACCATCCTGATTGGACTCAATCCGTCGACGACCGTGATTCACCTGCCAAACGACACACCGACATTCCAAGGGGGAGGCTCTCCCAAACCGCTACTCGAGGCCCCCCGAGGCGGGACCAATGTCCTCACGGGTATAGGCATCTACACGGACAGCACGAATCCTCGCGCGGTGGGTGTGAAGTGGATGGCAGGCCCGCGCTCGATGGTCAACGACGTCCGCTTCCATGGCGGACATGGGACTCGGGTCCCTGGCTCTCCGAACCGCTTCGGTCGTCTTGGCAACCGGGCTCAGTGGGATACCCAGCACGCCAGTCTGTGGATCACCGACGGTGGCGGCGGGACGTTCAAGGACATCTGGACTCCCAACCCCTACGCCAGCGCCGGCATGGAGATTTCCCATACGTCGACGAGCGGGCGTGTCTACGCCGTGTCGATCGAGCATCACACGGCCAATGAGATGATCATCGACCATGCTTCGAACTGGAGGTTCTTTGCGCTTCAGTTCGAAGAGGAGCGAGAGGAAGGACCAAGAACGCTGCCGCTGAAGATCACCAACTCGAGCGATCTGCAGTTTGCCAATGTGTTCTTCTATCGAGTGGTCAGCAGCTTCGTCCCCTTCCCGCATGCCGTCGAGATCGCGGATTCCCTGGACGTTCGATTTCGAAACCTGCACTGCTACAGCAACAGTCGGGTCTCGTTCGACAGTTCCGTCTACGATGTGACCTCGGGGACAGAGATCCGTGACTCGGAATATGCCGCGTTGGACGTTGCACCGAAGCGATCGGAGAGCGGCAGCGTTGCGACCTCCTCTGCAGCCGAGTTGGGAACCACAGTCGAAAAGCTCGCGGACGGATTTCTGAACATCGCCGCAGCAACCGCGGATGCGCACGGTGACGTCTATTTCACCGACTCGCATGAGGGGCAGATCTATCGCTGGTCGGTGGCCCGGCACAAAGTCGAGCTGGTGCGCCACATCCCGCAGGGACCGGTGCAACTGGCCTTCGACAGGGCCGGCCATCTCCTGGTCGTGGCTTACTCCGGAAACGGGACCGTGTTGAGTTTTGATCCCACGACTCCCGATAGCGGAATCAAGACCATCGAGGCCAGACCCTATCCTCCTCCAGACGGCGCGGTCGCTGTCCTTCCCGTCAATCGCTGGATGGGCCATGAGGCTTTCTTGCAGGACTCGACGATGAAGAAGCCCTTCTACTTCACGTCGCCCGACGGAACGATCTTTGTTCCCGCGGGCCAGGACTTCGTTTCCGGGGCCGTGATGTGGGGAGTCAAACTTGCAGATGTTCTGCGTGCCTTCGACCTGGCGCCGGCCACTGCAGGGCGCCCCTTCTATGTCACGAACGAGGCCGAGCTCAGGACCTGGGGTTTCGACGTCCAACGCGACGGCTCACTGGCCAATCCGAGGCTGTTCATCGAGGAGGGAGGCGAGGCTCTGACGACCGATGACCGAGGCAATGTCTATCTGGCCGCCGGACAAGTCCGGGTCTTCAACCGATCCGGCGAACCGATCGAGGTGATCCGGGTACCTCAGCGACCGACCAGTCTGGTTTTCGGCGGCCCAGATCGCAAAACTCTCTTCATCACGGCCCGCTCTGCTCTCTACGCGACACACCCGGAGTCGATCACATTGACGAACTGACACCTCGTGGTGCGCGTGGTGTCGTGGTGGTGGATCCCTCTGACCGTTCTGCCCGGAACTGACCACGACGGCACGACGCCGGAGGTCCACCACGACGGGCACGACG
>CAZBZX010000001.1:7384-30599 GCA_964496465.1 uncultured Bacteroidales bacterium | reverse complement strand
ACCACGACGGCACGACGCCGGAGGTCCACCACGACGGGCACGACGGGACACGTCGTGGCGCTCGTCGTGCCGTCGCGGTGAATGCCCGATCTACGCGTGCTCGTCCCGAACCCTGAACCTTGCCGTGAGGGCCTCTGGATCCAGAGAATGCGCCCCGACGACGACCTCGTACTCGATCGGTTCGACGACGAATTCTTCCCGACCTTCGTGGTAATAGGCCAGCCGGGACATGGGGACACTCATTTGTACATCCCTGGATTCGCCGGCCGGGAGGACGACCCGAGTGAAAGATTTGAGCTCTTTTGGCGCACGGTCCACCGCAGATCCGATGGCCGAGATGTAGAGCTGGATGACTTCCTCGCCCGCATGATCTCCGAGGTTCGAGACCTGCAGGCGGACATCGAGCGCGCCGGACGGCGGAACTTCCGATGGCCCCACCTGCAATTCCGAATAGCGATACCGCGTATAGCTTAGTCCAAAGCCGAAGGGAAAAGCCGGCGCGCATCCGTCCCGATCCAGCTTCCGGTACCCATGCCAGAGAGCGTACGCAATCTCGGAGGCATCCTTGTCAAAGTGGGGCAGGTCCTCCGCCCGCCTGGGAACGACGAAGGGAAGTTTGCCGCTGGGGTTGATCCGACCGCGCAGGACATCCGCCAGAGCGTGCCCTCCTTCCATCCCGGGATACCAGAGCATCAAGACGGCTGGAACCCGCGCCAGCCAGGATTCCATGATGACTGCACTGCCGCCCATGACGGCCACGACCGTTCGGGGGTTGGCCTCGGATACGGCCCGAATCAGCTGTTCGTCTCCCTTCGACAGCGTCAGTCGATCCCGGTCGCCGCCCTGGCAGAAGTCGTCCTTCGGCTCTCCTGTCAGACCGCCCAGTAGCTTCTCGACGAGGGGAACCTCTTCCGGAGTCGGTGGAGGAAAGAGGGCAGCGAGATTCTGCATCGTATCCGGCGCAATGTACTCGCCTTCGTCGTCGTGGGTGTAGCCGACGACCAGAACAGCCGCGTCGGCGGATCTTGCGATCTCGACGGCTTGTGCCAAGTCGGCAGCATCATCGTACAGAATCTCGGCCGTCTCCTCGAAGCCCACACGGATCCCCTCGAGAGGCGTGACGACATGTTGGGGGCATGTATTGCTGGAGCCGCTGTCGCCGGTATTCGGAATACTGCCGAGCCGCCCGATCACAGCGATCCGATTCACATCACGAAGAGGAAGGACCTCGCCGTCATTTTTCAGGAGCACGATCGACTTTCGAGCGACCTCCCTGGCCAGTTCGCGGTGGCGATCGCATCCGGCGTCTGTCGCGGGGTAGTCCCCGGGCCGCGCCAGACGGATCTGCTGACACAGGTGCCGAAATACGGCCTCATCGATGCGTTCGACCGGGACTTCTCCACTCTCGACGAGGCCCTTCAGGCTCCGGTGATAGTGCATCTGGAAGGGCATCTCCAGATCCTGTCCGGCCAGGGCCGCCTTTCGGGCGTCGCGCATCCCGAAAATGAAATCGGTCATGACGAATCCCTGAAATCTCCACCTTCGCTTGAGAATCTCGGTCAGGAGTGTCCGGTTCTGCCCGCACCATTCGCCATTGACGCTGTTGTAGGCGCTCATGATCGCGGCGACGCCTTCGTCGACGACACGTTTGAAGTGAGCCAGATAGACCTCGTGCAGCGCCCGGTCACTGATCGTGACGTTGACCTTGAAGCGAGCGTTCTCCATCGAGTTGAGGGCGAAGTGTTTGGCGCACGCCATGGCATGCCGCTGGACGCCGCGAACCAGTGCTGCACCCATTTCTCCCAGATGATGGGGATCTTCGCCGTAGGTCTCCTGAGCCCGTCCCCACGCCGGGTGGCGCAGTAGATTGATGCAGACTCCCGCAAACAGATTGCCGCCCAACGCCCTGACTTCGCGTCCAATGACCTCCCCGACCTGCTCCTCGAGTTCGACATCCCAGGTCGCACCCCGGGCCATCGAAACCGGGAAGGTTGTCGCACCCTTCATGACGACACCCCTGGGCCCATCGAGGAAACGGACACCGGGGATGCCCAGACGGGCGATGCTGCCCGCGATCCAGGGATGATCGGCGTACCCGCCACTGAACATCTCGGCCATTCCGGACCAGAACGGCGGGTCGCCGTCCATCATGGACAGCTTTTCGTCGAGGGTGAGCCGCGCCAGCAGGTCGCGGGCCGCTGCCTCGATTTCCTCGATTGAGCGTCTCGTATTGAGTGACGTGCCGGAAAAGGCGGCCGGGTCGGGTTTCTGAGTCATCAGTACACATCCTCCTCCAACAGTCTATGCAACGTCGAAGAGTTTCTCCATTCGAGCGCGGCCGAAGGACGCCAGTGGAATCCAGGCTGCCAGCCTGCCCGATGCGGTTTCTCTTCGGAAGATGAGACTTCGGGAAGTTTGATAAGAGGATTCAGGGTGAACCGAGCACAGTACGGAGCCAGGCAGAAGCCGGGAGACAGACTACCAGAGTTCCGCTGATCATCAGTCCGAGGAGAATCAGCAGGCAACAATGAAGGCTCGACGCCCCTTAAGCTCGAGAGTTTGAGTCATCGAACAAAACAGTGTCCCCTGTTCTTTCCGATTCCTTTTCCCCTCTTTCTTTGGCGTATCGCTCATCACCCCTTGACTTGTCCATGGTGTCATCACCTAGACTCCTATCGAGCTGTGATGACGCTGTTCCGTTTCGGCTGCGCTACGCAATCATCGACGGTGATGGCCAACCGATATTGCAGCCGCGACGGAGCGTCAGGGCGTGGGATTTGTTCCAGGAGGTGGAGGACAGCCGATGGAAAAGCTCTCCTTGACTCAGCGCCTCGCGTTCAGAATGATGTCCCTGATTCACGAGGATCTCTACTCGCTCATTCGTAACCCGGAGAAGACGCTGAAGGCAGCGGGGATTCGCACTGGGCAGCAGGTTCTCGAAGTCGGTTGCGGGCCCGGTTTCTTCACTGTCCCGGCAGCCAGGTTGCTGGAACCCGGTGGGCGTCTCGTGACCCTCGACATCAACCCTCTCGCCACGCAGAGAGTGGCCGAGAAGGTGAGGGATTCCGGGGCCCGGAACGTCGAGATCCTTTTGAAGGATGCCGCCGAAACCGGACTCCCCTCCGGGCATTTCGATCTCGCCTTCGTGTTTGGAGTCTCCTGGCGGGGCGCCGGGCGGGAAGATGCATACCAGGAACTGTACCGCGTCCTGAAGCCGGACGGCATCCTGGCGATCGAGGGAAGACAGTGTCCGCCGGAGAGCCTCTTTGTCCTTCAGGGACGCACCGGCATGATCCGGAGATACGGCAGGGCATGAATATCCACTTCACGATGAACGCCAGGCCCAGTTCGAGAAGGAGATCAGAAATCCGATGTCCAGGTAGACACCTTCGTCGTGACGGACGCTGAAGTCACCTCGAGGACCTCGTATTCAAGCCCTTCCCAAGCCCCCGACTCGACGATGACGAATTCGCCACTACCCACCTGCACGGTCGTTACGGGCCGGATCCTGCTGGCACCCTTGTAGTCACAATCCGTCAGCTCCACGCGCAGCTCGACGGCGCTCGGTGGAGCACCTTCCTCCTGGCGGAGCCACGCCGAGAAAACGCTCGGAGAGACGCATTCCGGTTCGGGGTATTCCCTGACGGCGCGCAAATAGATGAGCGTCGGAGTTCCACTTCTGGGCGGGGTCTGCCACACCGAGACGTCTTTGAACGGAGTCACACGGCGTTCTCCCGCTTCCAAGGGGAATCCGGAAGAGGAGCCATAATCTTCGACCAGCCTGGTGATCTGGCGAGACTCCTCTGCTTCGAACCGTGCCCGCAATTCACTTAGGATCGAAGCAGCCAAGCTCGAGCCGGGAGGTACTCTCTTGAATGGCCTTCCAAAGCAGCGCGAGTTGCTCACAATTCCGGCCACCGGCTCGGGGCAACAGTCCTTGCACTGAGGAGGAACCAAGGGAACTTCCGTTCGCAGCGCCCAGTTCCACAAGAAGTAGCGCCCTACAGCTTTTCATAACACAGGGTCATTGGATTCTCCCAGGTCTGTCAAGGATCCTGGATGGCCCTTCATCGCATCAGGGATGGATCCGAGCGGCCCAGCCGCCTCCGGGCGCCAGATGGACTTTCAGATGCGTTCCGGAGTTCACCTGTCGAGTCGTCTTCTTGTAGTCGCTGGCGTACCGATCCGCGTTGATCCCATCCTCAAACGACAACATCTCGAAGTTGCCTGCCGGCAAGAAGGAAAGATCGATCTCCAGATCCCGGGGCGTCCAGTCGGTCATCGCGCCGATGTACCAGTCCGATCCGCTGCGACGGGCGACGACGACGTAGTCTCCGATCTTGGCGTTGAGCACCCGGGTCTCGTCCCAGACGGAAGGGACGGGAGCCAGGTACTCCATGACCTGTGGGTCACGCAGATACTGGGAAGGGCTGTCGGCGAGCATCTGCAGGGGACTTTCGTAGACGGCATACATGGCCAGCTGATGACAGCGGGTACCGAGACTCATGGGACGCTGGAAGATGGGGGCGAAGTTTTGTCGCTGGGCGTTGCGCATGGCACCGGGCGTGTAATCCATCGGACCCATGAACATGCGGGTGAAAGGAATCGTGACTTCGTGCTCCGGGTTGGTCATGGTGCTCCACTTGTATTGCTCGAGACCGCGAACGCCTTCCGTACTGATCAGATTCGGCCAGGTCCGGGTCATCGTAGCTGCCCGGATCCCACCGTGGAAATCGACCAGCAGATGACGCTTCGCCGCTTCGCGGCAGAGCCGGTGATAGAAATCGATCATCTTCTGGTCGTCCCGCTGCATGAAATCGACTTTGATCCCTTGGACGCCCCACTTCTCGAACTGCGGCATGGCCGTGTCGAACTGATCGTCCAGCGTCTTCCAGACCGCCCAAAGGATGATTCCAACATGCTTCTGCCTCCCGTATTGAACCAACTCCTCGATGTCAATCGAAGGAACCACCGAAAGCAGGTCGCCGAGCTCGTACCAACCTTCGTCGAGGATGACGTATTCGAGTCCGTACTTCGAAGCGAAGTCGATGTAATACTTGTAAGTCTCGGTATTGATCCCGGCCTTGAAATCGACGTTGAACAGGTTGTTGGCGTTGTACCAGTCCCAGGCCACCTTGCCGGGGTGAATCCAAGAAGTGTCTTCGACCTTCGAAGGGCTGTCCAACAGCCAGACCATCGAATTCGTAATGAGGTCGCCATCGTGAGCCGCAATGCCGAGAATCCGCCATGGGTAGGTTCGTGTCCCCCGGGTCTTGGCGATGTAGTCCGCGGCCTTGGTCACCTGGAAATTCCGGTCGCTGTCCAGCTTTTCTTCCAGAGGATACGGGGGAAAGATCGTGACCAGCCGGTCGCTGCTGTCACCGCGCAGCCACATGCCGGGATACTCCTCGATGTCGGAATCGGCGATGGCTACCTTCACGTTGCCCGCTTCCACGACCGCCGGCAGGCTGGCGATCGTCTTGGCGTCGATTTCGCTGAGTTTGAGCTGGACGAATTCGCGTTCATTGTGGGAAAAGAAGCTCTCCTCCTTCGGGTAGTAGACGGAGAAGTCACCGGCGAAAGTGAGATCGGACTCCTCACCGTTGACCGTCACTTCAGGCGCAGCGAGTGTTGTCTCGAACCGATAGGCTACCCCTTCGTCATAGGCGCGGAAAGTGACGGCCCAGCCTCCGACCATCGCCAGGCGAAGCTGATTGTAGTGTTCGCGAATCTGCGCGGCCTTCCGGCGAACCACCGGCGCGAGTTGCCGGTCGACCGAGTCCTCGCTGGTGGATTCGACTTTCGAGTCCAGACCCAGCTCCCGGCCGTCGATCCGCATCGAGATCGGGCTCTCTTTGAGCACCGGCTGGCCGTCCACGGTGACCGAGAAGACGAGTTTCTCTCCCGCCATAACGCCGACCTCGATCCTGCCATCGGGAGACTTCAGGGTGTAACGGGATTGACCGGACACGCCGCCGACTGTCGCAACCAGTACCAGCGGGAGCCAAAGGGGCAGATTCGAAAGCATCTTCTTCATGGTGCAGACCGTCCTCTCATCTCGGCTGTCTTTTCCGTTGGATTTCGACAGACTGGGTCAGTATCACCCGCGGAGATGCCCAGGTAAAGCCTGTCAGAGCACGTCGGCGAAGGATGAAGCGGTCAGGAGTAGGAGCGAAGGCTTCGGCGACCGGTGTCTATTCAGCGAAAGGTCCTCGTTCGGGCCAAAGCGGGTAAAGTACTTCGAAGATCTCGGGTCGCACGTCGATGGCCTCATAAGCAGCCGCAATGCTTCGTGCCAACTCGCTTTCGCGGAAAGCGGCGAGCGCTTCCGTGCTTTCGAAAAAGTAGATTCCACACATATCACCGCTTGCCGGGTCGCGGCCGTAAATCTTCTGCACCAATCCCGGCACCCCACGAAAACGGGGTTTCCGTTCGAGCGCCCGACGTTCCAGTTCCTCTAAATCGAGACTTGAAGCGACACGGACAAAGAGTACGCCAGGCATGCAATGGGCTCCGCCGACTCACCTTATCACGACCGGCACCGGGTCGGACGCGCCGAAACAGGTGACACGCACGCAAGCCGAGCGTAAGTACCTGAGAATAAAGAATTCCAGTTCGTGTCTGGCACCTATTCCCGGATGACCTCCTTGCCAGAAACGTGGATGCGCCAGCACCCTGCTCCCCACCTCGACGAGCACGTCTTACTGCGTCGGACTGGGGTTCAGATCGGCATTCACTTTCAGTGTCTTACCTCGAATCACGTAGATCTTCTGCGTGAGTGTTTGATACCCGTCGGCGCTGATCTGAAGATCATATTCACCGGGCCGAAGCCAGATCGACTTCAGATCCTCGGCTTTGCCTGCGAATGCTCCGTTGATGTAGACGTCGGCACTCTTCACATTGGTCTTCAACTTCAGCTTTCCGGCGTTGGAGTGCTGTCCGGGATAAGCCCAGTAGAATCCGTAGGGCCCATAAGGGCCGTACCAGCCATAAGGACCGTAAAAGAAGGGGTTGTTCCAGAATCCCGGCCCGAAGATGGGCCGGATGATAATCCCCCGATGGAACCCTTCGTGGAACCCGCCACGGAATCCGCCATGAAACCGGCCGGCGGCACTCACGGGAAGCGCCGTCAGCAACAAGACGCTCAACATCACCAGCCCGACCTTTAAGCCTTTCATCGTATTATCCTCAATTTCTTAGCCCCCGAAGGGGTTTATGTTCCTATCTACTAAGATCCGGAGGCAGAGGAATCGTTTCGTACTTGGGTAGACGCGGCCCCCCAAGGGTCGAGCTACGAACGTTGAACCGCGAGCCCCATACAGCGAAGCGCGGAGGAGGATGGTGAGCAAGCGACACATTGCTTTCCAGTGAGCAGGTAAGCAAGGGACAGGCTGCTTTCGCCCATCGATCAGGGACAGAGTGCTGCCTCCCGGTCCCAACGGGAGGGAAATGGAGGCGGGATTGGGGACAGGCTGCTTTCTGCCGTCGTCGGGAGTAAGGGACAGGCTGCTTCCGGAGGACCAACGACGGGAAGAAAGGGACAGGCTGCATTCTGCCGTCTTCGGTTGAGACTCGCCCGACCGCAACCAACCGTGCAATCCACCACTCACGGAGCCAGTCTGCTGTCGTTTGCGAATCGCCTGCTCCCTTCCTGTCGGATCCGTCGAGACCTGATGTCGGAAGTCAGCCGAAAAGTGCCCTCGTTACCCGGTTCTCCCCTCCTCCGGCTCTCTCGCTCTCCCGTCCTCGGTTGCGTTCGACACGCTCCGGTGAGAATCTTTCCGGTGATGAAGAATACCGCCCTGCTTGTGGTCTTCCTGTCCCTGACCGGCACCTCTCTCGCCGAGAATCCCATCGTCCCTCCGGGCATGTACATGGCCGATCCATCGGCCCACGTCTGGCCCGACGGGAAGCTCTATGTGTATGGTTCGCGAGACGAAAGCCCGGATTACTACTGCTCCCACAGCTATGACGTGTTGTCCACATCGGATCTGATCCACTGGACCATTCATAGGCACACCTTCGCTTCGAAGGGACCGGGCGATCAGGTTCCTTACAGCGACGATATTCTCTACGCACCGGACGCCCAGTACCGGAACGGCACCTACTTCTTGTTCTACTGTCTTGCCAACCGGACGTCGACCGAGGGAGTGGCCACTTCAACTTCGCCTGTCGGGCCGTTCACCCACGGACAGACGATCGATACGAACGGCATCAACCAAATCGATCCCTGTGTATTCATTGATGACGACGGACAGGCCTATTACATCTGGGGACAGTTCTCCGCGAAGATGGCCAAGCTGAAGCCCGACATGACCGAGATCGATCGCTCGACCATCCGGGACGGAATCGTGACGGAGAAGGAGCACCGCTTCCACGAAGGCGGCTACATGGTCAAACGCAACGGCATTTACTACTTCGTCTATGCCGGGCTGAGCATGAAGGACATGGCGTCCTGCATCAGCTATGCCACCAGCCGGTCACCCTGGGGTCCATTCAAGTACGGCGGCGTCATCATCGACAACGACGGCAGCGATCCGCGCAACTGGAACAACCACGGCTCGCTGGTCGAGTTCAGAGGCAATTGGTACGTCTTCTACCACCGAGCCACCCACGGCTCGTACACGATGCGCAAAGCCTGTGTCGAACCCATCACCTTCAATGCTGACGGCAGCATCAACCAGGTGGAGATGACGACCCAGGGCGCGGCCGGACCACTCAGCGCGACAGAGAAGATCGACGCCGAACGGGCCTGCCTTCTGAACGGCAATCTACGGATCGACGCATTTGCGAGCGACAATGAGGAACTGACGGGCATCACTGACGGCGACCGGGCCGCCTACAAGTACATCAACTTCGGAGAAGGCACGCAAGGATTCACGATCCGGGTGGCTCCCGGGAAGGATCCAGGAGCCATCGAGGTCGCCCTGGATCGCCCGTGGCATCCCAGTATTCTGGAGAAACCCCTCGAAATCGGGGGCGGCGGGGACGGCAAGACCTGGATTGAACTCAAAGCCACTACGAAGCCGGTGACCGGAGTGCACGCCGTCTGGCTACGTTTCACCACCAAGGGTGGAGAGACCTTCCGAGTGGACCGGTTCAAGTTCGAGTAGGGCGAGCAGCCCTGCTTGTCCGAGCGCCGCGATTCCGGGCCGCCGACACGACTGAACATGTCTCAGCAATCGTGTCTCCCGTGTGAACGCGCTTCTGGTCCGGAAAAGCGTCGCTTCTGGGACGACGTGGAAAGTCGTCTTACCCCACAGACAGATCCTCGCTGACTCGTCATTCAATGACTGAAGGAGCCGAGCGAAGGAGCCTGTCCCTTCTCCGCTTTGCTGTTCGCCCCACTCCGCTTTCGCGAATAAGCAGCGTGTCCCCCTCTTGGGAATGAAGCAGCCTGTCCCTTTCTCGATTTGCGGGCTCGGAGGGCGGGAGACGAGTCGAGTACCTCGGGCTGACGTGCTTCTGCTCGTCGAGGGCCCGGAGCCGATCCCAAGGTGCCCGGGCTGTGGGGTGCCCAGTGGGGAATGACATTTCCCATCACCTTCTCCACAGCCCTCAGAATCTCGCGATCTTCGGGGGTGACGAAGGAGATCGCCGTTCCGGTTCGTTCCGAGCGGCCAGTCCGGCCGATTCTGTGCGTATAGGCATCGGCCGTGTTGGGCATGTCGTAGTTGATGACGTGGGAGACCTTCTCCACGTCGATGCCCCGGGCGGCGATGTCGGTGGCCACCAGGATCCGGAAGCGTCGGGCACGAAATCCGTCCATAGCACGAACCCGCTGGGGCTGCGACATGTTTCCCTGTAGTGCCACGGCCGAGTGTCCGCAGCGATCCAACTGCTGTGCGAGACGTTTCGCCCGGTACTTCGTCCGGGTGAAAACGATGGCCGACGTGAATCCGTCGTCATTAAAGACGCTCTCCAGCGCGTCGAACTTGTCTCTCTGGTCGACCGTGCAGAGCGCGTGCTTCACAAGGTCGATCGGCTTCGAATGCCCGAGGTCGACCGCATGCGGGTTTCGAAGCACACTGTCGGCTAGTCCGCGGATTTCCGTCGGCATGGTGGCGGAAAAGAGCATCGTCTGCCGGCTGCGCGGCACGGCGCCGATGATCCTTCGGACATCGGGCAGGAAGCCCATATCGAACATATGATCCGCTTCGTCGAGGACCAGGACCTCGATCCGGTCCAGGTGGACTTCCCCCTGGCGAAACAAATCGAGCAACCGTCCAGGACAGGCCACCACAATGTCGGCGCCCTTTCGAAGCGCACGGATCTGAGGCTGGGCTGGAACTCCTCCGAAGACGGTTGTCGTCCGGACTGAAGAGTAGCGGGCCAGCATTGCGATTTCCTTCGCAATCTGGCTGGCCAGTTCCCGGGTCGGCGCGACGATGAGAGCCCGGGGTCCATTGGGAGAACGATCTGCCAACAGCCTTTCCAGAATCGGCAAAGCAAAGGCCGCCGTCTTTCCGGTTCCGGTCTGAGCCAGACCAAGAATGTCGCGCCCCCGAAGGGCCTGCGAAATGGTCGCAGCCTGGATAGGTCGCGGAGTAAGAAAGCCTGCCGAGGCGAGCCCTTTCTGGATCGCAGGACAGAGATCAAAGGCGGAAAACTCCGTTTCGAGTTCCCCTCGTGGATTCGATTTCGACATACAACTATCGCTTTCGGCGAACTCCCCACGATCCGTTCCCCGGACGCGATGGACTCGCTGATCGCTTTCCACTCAACAGCAGTAGAGAAGGAAGATTTGAAACGGCGTGATCTTTGAAGGAGACCCTGTTGTGCGCCGCTGGCCAATGAATTCGGCCGATCCGATTGCAGACGAAAGCATACCAGGAAAACGAAACGGCTGCGTGGAGTGCCTGTGGCTGCGGAGAGCGAGTGCGCCCCGCCGCTCCTCTGGCCGGAGGCCGTGGCCCCAACAATGGGCCGGATCTCCAGGCGAGTTCGGTCGACACCCGTCCCCGCGGGGAGGCGCGTGCCGCTCCGGTGGAGATTGCCTCGTTGCGGACTGCGTTCAGGTGAGTGTGGGCTACTGGCCCGCCAGGCTGATGACCGGCAGGGTAGTGAACTCTCCTGCTGCGTCCCCCAACTCGAGCGCGACCGCGGAGACCTTTCCTCCCGTAACCTCGACTCGAACCGAGCCCTGGAAGTTGTCGGTCTGGGCGTCAGGAAACAGTTCGTCGATCAGCTTACTCAGCTGGCCGGACGGGGGAAAGTCCGCGATCGTCTCTGTGCCGTTGACGGCAGTCGTCCCGTCGGCATTGACCAGCGTCAGCTGAAGCTGAACCGCACTCGACTCCGCATTCCGAATGGCGAGCCCCGAGGTGACAACGTTCAGCGTCCTGCGGACCGGGACGACGAATTGAGCCAGTGGTAGAGACGATCCGACTCCGGCAATCCCGGCGCTCGCGATCGTAAAGCGAACGATACCTCCTACGAGTCGGTCGGACAGGACGACGACACTCCCTGCGGAAACGCCGGCGCTCGTTCCGGGCGTCGCGATCGTCACGGTCGCATAGGGTGGCATGGTGAAATCAACAGCCGTCACCGGCCCCGAAGGCGCTTCCGTACCGGGTGGAACTTCAGAGAGGCTAATCGCCAACGGGTTCCCGTCGCCGTCTCGGAACTCGGCCCGGCAGGTAGCCTCCATCGATGTGGTGTTGGTCAGCACCAGTTCCGACTCGAGCCCTCCCCCGTCTCCAAACTGCGGGAAGAGCAGGGTGTCTTGCGACGGTCCTGCCACGAGCTCTCCCGCGGTGATCACACGCGACGGAGCACAGTTGAAACACTCCAGATTCCCGGAGTTCGATCCGATCAACAGGTTGACGGTCCCCCCTGAGTCGGTCAAGGGGGCATCCGGAGTGATTCGAAGCCCCCGGTTGGAGTCCATCAGGGTAAAGGTAATGACTTTTTGGGGATCGCCAAACGAGAACCGGTTCCAGGTCGAATTCTCGGGCGAATAGGTCAACTCGGGGAAGAGGTCTGTGTTTCCGCCCGAAACGGTAAGCTGCCAGTTGGCGACGGTTCCCGCACCGGCATCGAAGTCGAAGTAGCCTTCGGCCGCTCCCCCATCGGCGAACGTCACGCCGCTGAGCGTCCAGCGGGTCGCAGCGTCGACGATCGGAATCTGCGTTGCTATCGAAGTAAGAGCGAGGACGACCAGGGAAAGCCTTATCTTCACGAGTTTCACCTGCCTTTTCTCTAGCAAGGAACGTCGGGACATTTATTGAAATTGCAATAACAATACACTAATTGGCCATTGGAGTAAATATCGTGGCCGTTCAAGTCCGGCCCGACTTCCCCGAGTGGATTCGATGATTTCTCTGGATCCTCATCCGTCGAATCGAGCCGTGGCAGTCGGCCCGTATCGTGTCTCAAGGCCTGGGAATGTACTTCTCGGAGGTGAACGGCGACGCGGGAAGCCCCGCGGAGTTGAAGAGGTTGGCTTTGGGGACATTCGCCCATCCGTACCGAACAGACTGCGGCTCCGTTACTCCGGGGCTGCTGACGATGATCGTTCGGCCGTCAATGTGAGCCTGCGCGTCAACGAATTGGCCGCTGCTCCCGGCGACCTGGAATCCCTCGAGTGTGTCCCCCTCGGCGACCAGGCCGTCTGCCGTGTGTGTGAACCAGACCCGCATGGACTCTCCCTCCGGTCTTGCCTGGCGGAACAGCGGACCGGAGTATTCGATGTCTTCACCATAGGTGAGAGCCCGAGCGGCAAGAGCGAGGCGCGCCCCGACCGTCTGTTTGTCGGGCGGATGGACGTTGTCCGGAGTGCCGATGTCGATCGTGACGGCCATGGCCGTGTTCGCGAGCCCGAGGGTGCGGCGCTGGGCCTCGCGGATGGTCGGCCAGGTTTCGGCCGGATCGGCGTTGTAGCTCGAAATCTGTACGAACAGAAAGGGGAAGTCCCCTTCCCGCCACTGCCTTCTCCAGTCCTTGATCAGCGCGGGGAACAGCCTGACGTACAGCGGCGCGAAGGCCGGGCGGCTGTTGGACTCGCCCTGGTACCAGATCACGCCTCGGATCGGAAAAGGCCTAAAGGGGGCCACCATGGCGTTGAACAAGCCGGCAGGGGCCCAGGACGCAGGATCGGGGTGCCACGTGTGGGACGGCGGTGTCTTGCCGGCCGCCCGAGCGGCTTGGTCCTCTCGGCGATCGCGGGCCCGCATTGCGGGAACATCGGCCTGATCCTGCATCATCTGGGCCCGCGCCGCAAACAGCGGCATCAGACCCGCATCCGAGGCAATCGCCTCGAGGCTCAGCCACGCCTCAGCCGGGGTCCCGCCCCAGGAGGCATGAATGAGGCCGACGGGTACCTGCTCACGAGCCTCAATGTCGCGACCGAAGAAATAGGCGGCCGCAGAGAACCCCGCTGCCGTCTTGGGCGTGCAGACAACCCAGGACGCCTCACTGTCGCGCAACGGAAAGTCGGACGACTTCTTCGGAACCTGGAGCAGGCGAATGCGCGGGTGATCGGCGTTGGCGATTTCCTCCGCCGAGTCTTTGAGCGGCGCGCCCGGCCAGCCGCTCAATGGCATCTCCATGTTCGACTGGCCCGATGCGAACCAAACATCGCCGACCAGGACATCCTCCAGCACAATCCGATTGGTGGCGGAAATGGTCAATGCGTAGGGGCCACCGGCCGGTTCAGGCGGCAGGTAGACACTCCACTGCCCCAGGTCGTCCCCGACCGTATCCCGGCTGATGCCGTGGAATGCAACGGAGACATTCTCTTCGGGCGCCGACCAGCCCCAGATGTGAATCGGCTGTTCACGCTGAAGAACCATATGACTGCTGAGGCATCCGGGCAACTTGACTTCAGCGCGTCCGTACCCCATGAAGCAGGTGCAGAGCAACGCGAAAAGAGAGATCCGAAGCATAGTTTTGATGCGCATACAGTTGGAATTGTAGGCGGCCGCCCTCGATTCTGACAATCGGCTTATCGGCTGCTGGGCATGAGCGGGGTCTGTTCAGCGCCGGCGGGATGTGTTACATGATTGGGCTACCCAGGGAGGAGGCCCTATGGCTCGACCAATTTCCAGAAGAAAACTTCTTGTCAACAGCACCCTTGCCACCGCGGCCGTGACGATCGTGCCTCGATCCGTTCTTGGTGGGACCGGATTCGTCGCGCCCAGTGACCGAGTCAACATTGCGGTCATCGGAACCGGCGGACAAGGAATTACCAATATCAAGGAACTGTTCAAGGAGCCCGATGCAAGGGTCACCGCTATTGCAGATCCAAACGAAGAGAGCGACTACAGCCGGTTCTACTATGGAGGAACGGCCGGGCGCGCGCCGGCTCTGAGGCTGATCGAGGAGCACTTCCAGCAACATGGCGAGCCGGATGCCAAGTGTACCCCCTATCTCGACTTCCGGGAGATGCTGGACCAGGAGAAGTCCATCGATGCCGTCCTTGTGGCCACTCCCGATCACGTCCATGCCGTCGCCACGATGGCCGCAATCGAGCGTGGAAAGCACGTCTACTGCGAGAAGCCTCTGACGCACACGATCTACGAAGCCCGCCGAATTCGAGAAGCGGCACATGAAGCCGGCGTTGCGACCCAGATGGGCAATCAGGGACACTCCGGCGAGGGCATCCGGAAGACGTGCGAGTGGATCTGGGACGGAGCGATCGGCCCCATCCAGGAGGTCCACGCCTGGACGGGAGCAAACGGGTGGGCCAAAGGCGGACGCCCCAAAGATACACCGCCCGTTCCCAAGACCCTGGACTGGGATCTCTGGCTCGGGCCCGCACCCTATCGTCCCTATCACCCAGCCTACGCGCCGTACAACTGGAGAGGTTGGTGGGCCTTCGGCACGGGATCGATCGGTGATATGGCCTGTCACAATATCGATCCCGCGTTTTGGGCGTTGAAGCTGGGCTACCCGACGACCGTCGAGGCGATCGACGCGGAGATCAATCCCGAGACGGTGCCCGCAGACTCTACGGTCCGTTACGAGTTTCCCGCCCGTGGTGACCTTCCCCCCGTCACGCTCACCTGGTACGACGGCGAGAGGCGGCCCCCGAAGCCTGAGGGAATGGATCCGAACAAGCCCTTCGACGGCAATGGAATCATCTTCATCGGAGAGAAGGGGAGTATCATCTGCGGAGGTTGGGGAGGCCCCCCGACGTTGCTCCCCGAGAGCCTCGCTCGAAGCTATACGCCGCCGCCCAAGTCACTGCCCCGATCCAACGGACACCACCGCGACTGGCTGGATGCCTGCAAAGGAGGTCCGCAGCCGAGCGCGAACTTCGACTACTCGGGCCCCATGGTTGAGGTCGTGCTCCTGGGCAATGTCGCCCAGCGTTCTGGGAAGAAGCTCGAGTGGGACGGCGCGAATATGACGGTCACGAACGACGCGGGCGCCAATCTCTTTGTGCAGACGACCTATCGGGAGGGGTGGAGACTCTAGGCCGCGCTCAGATTCCGGTTGGAGATAGTCGCCCCGTCGTTTCGGGTTTTTGGCGGCCCGGAGACTCGTGGTTTCCGAGTTTCTGCCGCACGACGACTCCCCGGCCCACGTTGCCCACTGAGTCGAAAGGCGGACCGTGTCAGGATCCAGTCCCCCTCGCACTTTCGAACGCGATGCGCTTTCCGTCGAAATTCACGACGGGGAAGACGATCTGGGACGAGCCGCCGCTCGTTTCGTTGCTGCGAAACTCCAGGAAGCGATCGGGGCCAACGGGCGAGCGAACCTCGTCCTGGCCACAGGGTCTTCACAGTTCACCTTTCTCGACGCCCTGAAACGCAACACAGCGATCCCGTGGGATCGAATCACGGTTTTCCATCTCGACGAATATCAGGGAATGTCGGCTCGGCACCCCGCGAGCTTCCGCCGGTATCTTCGAGAGCGCATCCTCGACGAGGTCAAGCCTGGCCGCGTCCATTTTCTGGAAGGGGACGCACCCGATTCCCAGGCGGAGGCTCTCCGATATGAAAGGCTGCTGGAGTCTCGTCCTATCGACATAGCCTGCCTCGGCATCGGCGAAAACGGCCACATCGCCTTCAACGATCCTCCGGTCGCAGATTTCGACGACTCGAGGCTCGTGAAGCTTGTCCGCCTGGACGAGCGATGCAGGCGCCAGCAACTCGGGGAGGGCTGGTTCATGTCACTGGAGGAAGTGCCGACTCACGCTCTCACGCTCACGATTCCGGCGATCATGGGCAGCCGACACATCAGCTGCGTCGTTCCCGAAGAGCGCAAAGCACAGGCTGTTGCCGACGCGCTCAACGGTCCGATTAGTCCATCCTGCCCTGCGTCGGTGCTACGCCGCCATCCGCATGCCCGGCTGTTCCTCGATCAGTCCTCTGCATCTCGAATCCGATGCTGATTCTTCACTCGTTCCGCAACGCTTCGATCGGATCGAGTTTCGAAGCGGTGAACGCAGGATAGATGCCGAAGATGATGCCGATTCCTCCTGAGAAGGTGATGGAGAGGATGATGTAGCCGGCCTTCCGTTCGACGGCGGCGAGGTAGAGGACGAACAGCAGGAGGAAGGGGAAGATGATGCCCGAGTTGATGTGAATCAACATGGAGAAAATAGCCAGGACCATTGAGCTGAGAACAAGCAGCAGGAGGCGGCGCCGGTTGTGATTGGGCTCCCCCAGGTAGCCCAACGTATGGTGAATGGTCACGTACGTTACGAGGAAGATGGGCAGGAGGATGGCGTACATCCTCGTCAGACGGAAGATGACCCCGAGAGAGGGGTGAAGAACACACGCGAGAGAGACGAAAACAGCTGTGAGCCGGCTCTTGGTGAAGTAGCAAGAAACGAAGTAGCAGGCAACGATGAACAGTGCGCCGAAAAGGACGGAGACGATGCGCGCGGCCCACTCGGACACGCCGAAAATGTTGAACGACTGCGCCACGAGCCAGGTGTGGGGAAACGCCCGAGTATATCGCTCGCCGCTGAAATCGCCGCTGCAGAAATCGAAAAGGAGAAACTTCCCGGATTGCAGATAGCCGTATGCGGTGGAAAAAACCTGGTATTCATCGTTTACCAGATCGAATTCGCCAACCCGATGCGACAACAATGCAAATGCACCAATGAAGAGAGGGACGCTCAAGAGGAGATGCGCTCGCTTGAAACGCCCGGTCAACGGCAAGGCCTCGAGGGGTGCGATGCGCCGAAGTCGGGAACGATTGGCAACGAGGTGCAGGGTCCCGAGAAGGGCTATGGCCGAGGAGAGCTTGATGATGGATGGATAGTCTGCGAGGAGGGGGGGGAGGCTTCCGAGAGACCACTTGAACGCCGGATATGAGAGAAGGAGTGTCAGCGAAAGAAAAAAACAAACCTCAATGAACAAACCAATGTAAAAAAGGAGACGAGGTTGGGGGGACCGTATGTTCATTGGGTTAATACGAATGTTTCATCTTTGATACTATACAACCACAGTTTCAGCAATGGCGACCCGGTTTTTGTGAAACCTTCAAGACGGGTAACAGTTTCGATATCCTTCGGCTGTCTATCGGCGCTTTGGAGGAGCCATCTTCGGATATCGGTGCGGTCTTTTGGGCTCTGAGCGAGGGCTGTCCCCAGCATGACCACGGCATCGTATCCAAAAGCCGACAGGTAGTTGGGGTCGCTCCCGTATTCGAGCCGGTACCGTTCAGAAAAGCGGTTGGCGGCCGGCGAGGCGTCCGGAGAGTAGAACCGGGAGAAAATCGCGTTTGTCAGATATCGTCCCGCCCTGCGGAGCAGATCATCGGAGTATCCGATGGAGGGAATGAGGAGCATTGTCGTGTTCTCTTGGCCTTCCTCCGAATCTTGTGCGCGCGACCTGTCAGCCTTGGCCGCGGCAAGGGCCGGGGCGATGAGCGCAGTCCGCGAGGCGTTATCTGGGAGCAACAGGGCATCGACGGGTGTCTTATAGAGCGCCTTGGCTTGTTTGGAGAAGGACTTGGCGTCCGCGGGATAGGCCTCCTCGAATGCGAGCGCCAGCCCCTGACGTTGGAGCTCTTCTGCAAAAATGGATCGCACGGTTTTTCCGTACCCGTTGTCGGGGTAGAGAATGCCGAAGCGTTTGCATTCCTCCCGTTTGGCCCTTTCGATCAGCGCTTGGAGCTCCAACCGGCTGCCGGCAAAGGGACGAAAGATGTTCTCCCCCAAGTCGGACACCTTTTCGTTCACCGTGAGGGCGAGCAGGGGAACGCCGAGCTCCTCGGCTTTGGCGGCAGCCGCCAAAGCGGCTCTGGCATCGAGGGGGCCGATGATGGCAGCAACCTTCTCTTTTTCCACGAGCTCTGTCACCCCGTCGACGGTCCGATCGGGATCTCCTCCGGAGTCTCGAATGGTCACGGTGAGCTTGAGCTCATTGGCGGCCAGCTTGACCCCCTTTAGTACGGTTTCCCCCACGAGACGGGTGCGGCCGGAAAGGGGCACCAGGAGGCCGATGTTCTTCATGTCTACGTCCGACATGTCCGCGACATCGGAGGCGTCGATCTCTCGCACTGTTTTCTTCTTTTTCTCCACCGCCTCGAGAATCTCGGCGGACTCCTTGAAACGGCCCGCCTCCAGGTGAATGCTGGCGATTCGCGTCATGACAATGGCCCATGCATGCTGATCCTCCTGCAGCTTCTTGGCGAGCGCCTGGAGGGACTCGATGGTATCGATCTTTCCGATGATCTCCTCGAGGTGCTTGAGGGTTTCCCGCTTTTCCCTGCCCCGGGACATGTGGGCGATGAGCTTGTCGAGGGCACGAACGGTCTGTTCTGTGTCTCCGAGGGATTCGGCGGCTTGCCACATGGTTTTCATGAGGCTCACGGTTTCCATGTCATCGGTCAGGCTGCCCACCAGCGGGGTCAACCGATCGATGGCCTCCCGGTGTTTGCCCAGCCGTTGGAGGGCAACCCCATCGTACAGAATGGCCCGTTCGTACAGCGCGTCCTTGGGCTCTCCCACGTTTTTCAGATACGCGCGGGCCCTTTCGGGATTGTCGATGGCGAGGGAGATTCTGGCGCGGTAGATCCAGGCGCTCCGCACGAGGGGGTCCTCGGGAAAGTCGCGAATGATGATGGCGAACGTTTCGTCCGCCACATCCAGCTTCTCCTTGCGGAACTGGGTTCGCGCTTTGCGAAATAGTTCCTCCACCTCGGCGTTGTCGCTGGCTTCGCTGTCCAGGGTGATGACCCGAGTCCGCTTCGTGCAGGTGGTCTGACTGAGGAGGATCGCAAGAACCAGCAGGTGGGCGATTTTGGTCTTGGCGCGCATATTCCTACCCACTCACCACTAGGCAGACATTGGCCCCACCGAACCCGAACGCGTTGGAGAGGACCAGGTGGTGTTCCCGGGAGATCGCCTGGTTCGCCACCAGGTTCACCTCCTCCAACTTGGGATCGGGGAGGTGGTTCAGTGTGGGGAGCAGCACTCCCCGCTTCATCCCTTCGATTGCCAGCACCAGCTCGATGCCGCTGGAGGCGCCCATGGTGTGTCCGATTTGGGATTTGTTCGCCGAAATGGGGGTTTGAAAACCCTCGCCGAAGATCTGGGTCAGGGCCTTGATCTCGGTGGCGTCTCCCACGCTCGTGGAGGCGGCATGGGCGTTGATGGCGTCGATCTCTGCAGGGGTCACCCCCGCGGAGCCGATGGCCTCCTCGATGCTGCGGACGATGGTGGGAAGGCTCGGCGCCACGTAATGTTTGGCGTCCGAGGTCATTCCGATGCCCGCCACCACCGCTCGCACCGGCAGGCCGTGCTGCGTTGCATACCCCCTCGTGGTGACCACCAGACCGGCAGCCCCTTCGGAGACCACGAACCCTTTCCGATCGGCCGAGAAGGGGCGCGACACCTTTGTCGGATCATCGAAGGCCCTGTCGGTGGGCTTGAAGCTCCGAAATGCACCGTTCATGGAGGCGAAGGATGCGAGCAGAGATCGGATCACCGGAAAGTCGCAGGCACCGGCAATCACCACGTCGGCTCGTCCTGTTTGCAAGAGCATCGCCGCCGTGGCCACGGACGCGGCGCCCGTGGCGCAGGCGGCCACCGGACTGAAGATGGGACCCTTGGCGCCGGTCAGGATGGAGACCTTCCCGCCGACGAGGTTGAGGCACCCGTTGGGGTTGGTGAACGGGTGGGGCAGCCGCCCGTCGGCCACTTTTAGCTCGGCCTGAATCATCGCATCCAATCCCCCGATGGCCGAGGAGAAGGTGATGCCCACCCGATCCGCGTTTGTATCGTCGATGCGCAGCGCGCTGTGCTCCAGGGCCCGCGACGCCACCAGCATGGAGTGGAAAATCACCGGGGAGAACCAGTTCCCCGCGTCCCGTTCGCTCCAGAACGGGTAGACCGAGAAGTCGATGTCCGGAACCTGGCCCGCCACGCGGACATCGTCCTTTTCTCCAAGGACGTACCGATTGACCCAGCGAACCCCCGATTTCCCCTCGGCAAAGGCGGCCCATTGGGACTCCAGGTCGTCCCCCAGGGGAGAGAGGATGTCATATCCGGTAATGACAATATCGTCTGTTATTGAGCCAGATTTCATGGTGTCCCCTACCACGGGACATATTCGTAGAGCTTGGCGAACATGTGAGTGACATCGACCCACGCGGCGAAGTCCTTTGGGGACTGCATGTGCTCCCGTTTGTTAACCATGATCCACGACATGGTGGCCGCGCCGTCGTGACAGGTGGCGCAATCCCGGGTTACGGAGGTGCAGCACCGGTGAATGGTGGTCAGATCGGACCCGTAGGAGTTGAACCCCATCAGTCGCTTGACCTTGGGCTCTCGGTCGTCCACGGCTTCGGAGACAGAGGGGCACTCCATCCATCCGAATTTTCTTCCGAGCATTTCCTGGGAGGTGAGCACATGGTGATAGTACTTCGAGGAGACCACCACCTCCGGGTATTTATCCAGCATGGCGTCCATGGTGTCCCGGGCCCGCATGTACTCGTCCGGGGTCCAGTCGAACCCCTCTACGTGTTGGTCGTTGGAGAAGAGCTGGTAGTGGACCCGAAGCCCCACCTCTCCGATCTTCCGGGTGACCGGCTCCACCTGATCGAGGTAGCCGGGGGTGATGGTGTAGAGGTAGTAGACATTGGGGTCGAACTTATAGTTTTCTCTCGATATTTTAAAGGTGTTGCGCCCCCGTAACCGCTTTTCGTACTCTTCGTCGCCCCACAGGGAGATGCCCACTCTCATCTTCGGAAAGCGCTCCCTGTCGATCTTCTTGAGACCGTTGGTGGCGGCGGAGCACTTGATGTTCGCGTACCAGATATCGAGCCGCTCTGGCACCAGGGAGGGCTCACCCCCGATGAGGATGGCGTAGTTGACCCCCCGCTCCTTCTCCCTCTCGATGAACGCCTTCAGGACGCCGAGGTCGTTCTCGTCGTCCAGCTGGTGCTGGTCGCTGGAGAAGTAGAAACACCCCTTGCACCGCAGGTTGCAGCGGTTGGTCACATCGTAGATGGAGCTGCGCATCCCTCCTTGTCCCGCCATATTCTTGATGTCTTCGTACTTTCGTTGCGTTGCTTCGTCTTTTATGAGATCTCTAATTGTCAGCACAGCCGCACTCCAATCGGTGTTTCTACCGCATCACCATTTTTCGCAATTTCCGTTAGGTGTAAAGGTTTTTTCCCTTTTTATAACCGCGAACCCAGACAGCGAGGTAGGTATCCACATAGTCCAACCACTTTTTAAACGTGGTCTCCGATGCCACGTGTTGCGTCAGACGGGAGGTGACGATGGCCGATCCCGAGGCGTAGTGACGGCAGGAGTCGCAATTCGTGTCCGGCACGCAGCAGGCCACCGAACGATCCCAGCTCAAGTCGGTGCGGTACTGCCGAAAGGTCTTGCTCAGACCGAACTGGGTATTGGGTTTGCACCGGGGATAGGGACATCCGAATCGCTGGTGCAAGGAGCGCTCCGGGTCGGCGTGCACCTCCGCCGAGTAGGCGGAGAAGAGCACCGAGTCCGAATGGTCGTCCAACATCTGACACATCTTGTCCCTCATCCGGCGGAAGGATACGGTGTCATGGGTGAGCTCCCCCCGGTAGCCCATGGGCGGCGAGAAGGTGTTGAAGGTCACTTTGCACCCCTCATCGGCAATGCGCTGCACCACCCCGTCCACCTGTTCGATGTTCCGCTTGGTGAAGGTGTAGACGAAAACGGCCCTGTCGTCTTCCCTGAACGACGCCAGCTGCTGGTCGAGACAGGCACGCCCCCGGAATTTCTTGGATTCGGCGTCGTCTCCCCATACGGAGATATGAATTTTATATCCGATTTCTTCGGCAAACGGCCTCAGGCCATTGCTGGCGATGCACCCGAGGGGAATCACCTCGTAGCAGGCCCGGCACAGGTCTGGGACCAGACCCGGCTCCGCACCGGCAAGCACAACGAAGGTGATGCCGCGCTCTTTTTCCGCCTCGAGGAGGGCTCGCCACTTCTCCGGATCCCGTTCATCCCGGGTGTGCTGCTTGTCCCCTTCGTAGTAGTAGCAGCCGTCGCATCGGAGGTTGCAGCGGCTCGTCATGTCGTACGTGGACTCCCGAAGGAAGAAGTACTCTTTGACTTTCAACCACCGGGCCTGAATTTCCGGATTGTGAAGGAACTCTTTGAACGTGGCGGCCAATTTGCGCTACCCCTTTTTCTCCGCGAGGTACGATGTGATCTTGGCAAGGGTCGTCAACTCGCCAAAGTCGTCTTCATCGATACGAACGCCAAACTCATCCTGAAGCACTACGACGATGGTCGTCAGCTCCATGCTGTCGATTCCGAGGTCATCGATGAGGTTCAAGTTTGGATCAAACGTCTCCGGCGTGACATCCTTGAGCTTCAGTTCTTCAATCACAATCTCAGCGATTCTTTTTTGCATTCTGTCGTACCCTGTCCGTATTTGGATCGGCGCCTCTATGAGGCCGCAAACCTTCGCGATTTTCGTTGAAACCTACCACACCCTGGGGCATCTGCCAACGGGGCACTGCCCTTCAATTTCGCGATTCCATGGCCCCGATGTCCTCATATATGATCCGATAGAACAGATTTCAACTAAAACGATATTTAGTATATATCTTTACGATTTTAAACAGCTTTCCCTGGGTTAGGGGGCTTTGTGATTGACAGGGGGGCTTTTCGGACACCATGGTTGGAAGGATATTGTTTGGCACAGGAGGGTGTCTGAACAAAATGTTTTCGTCGACTGTTTTGTCGAGGTGGGTGACCGTCGCCCTGTTGCTGATGTACGCCATGCCTTTTTTTCTTCAATTCATTATC
>CAZBZX010000001.1:0-7374 GCA_964496465.1 uncultured Bacteroidales bacterium | reverse complement strand
AGCATGACCTGGCTCGGGTGTTCCCGTCCCCCTGCGGCGTCCTCCACAACCGCCGTCAGTCTGGTGCCGCCGGAGAACGACCAGAAGGTCACCAACCTTCTGGAGGGGGCTCGAGACAATAACCTCAACCGAATGCGTCGGGTGGTGGACTCGGGGGTGGATGTGGATGCCACCGGGCGAGGGGGCAAAACCGCGCTCATGGTGGCGGCGACCATGGGCAACCTGGAGGCGTTGAGATTTCTGGTGGAACAGGACGCCGACGTGAATGCCGCTCAGCAGGATGGGGCCACGCCCCTCATGCTGGCCGCTGGATTGAATCGTCTGGAGACGGTACGGTTTCTCCTGGATAAGGGCGCTGCGGTGGATGCGAGCACCGAGCAGGGGATGACCGCCTTGATGTTTGCGGCCATGAAGGGGGCACTGGAGACCGTTGCGCTGCTCATCGAGAGGGGGTCGGATGTCAACCGGGCGGAGACCGGGGGGGAGACCCCCCTCATGGCCGCGGCTGCGGAGGGGCACCTTCAGGTGGTGAAGCTGCTGCTGGAGAAGGGGGCGAACGCGGCGGCGGCCAGAAGGGACGGTTGGACGGTCCTGATGTTTGCTGCCTCGGGAGACCACCTGGACCTGGCGGCCATCCTCATCGAACAAGGGGCGGATCCTCGGGCTGTGGACAACAAGGGGAAGGACGCCCTGATGGCGGCGGCTCGCCGGGGGCATGTCGACATGGTGGCGCTTCTCCTCGACAGAGGCGCGGATCCGACCCATCGCAAGAAGGGCGGATGGACCGCCTTGATGATCGCCTCCGGGGAAGGACACCTGGGGGTGGTGAAACAGCTCCTCGCCGGGGGGGCGGATCCGGAGCAGACGAACGCCGCCGGTTGGACTGCGCTGATGTTTGCCGCGGGTAAGGGGCACCTCGAGGTGATCCGTCTGCTCGTCGAGGGCGGCGCCGACCCCTTCAAACGGGACGCCTTCGGTCAGGACGCCGCCCAACTGGCCAAGGGGAACGGTCACGAGGAGGTGGCCGCCTTTTTAGAGAAAACGAGGAAAAAGTGACTCCCGACGAAGCGTACGAATGGCTCCGGAAGCAAAGCGTTGAGACCCAACTGTTCAGCGCCCTCGGCGAGCTCGCCGCCTGGGACCAGCGAACCTGTCTGCCCAGGAAAGGACACCCCTTTCGGTCGGAACAAATGGCGAACCTGGCGGCGATGCTCCACGAGAGGGAGACCGATCCGCGTATCGGGGAGTGCCTGGCCGAGGCGGAGGGGTCGGAACGGGTCGCGGACACCACCTCCCCGGCGGCGGTGAACGTCCGGGAGTGGCGGCGGCGGTTCGACAAGCTCACGCGGATCCCGAATCGGCTGGCCGAGGCGTTGGCGCGCGCTACCTCCGAGGGGGAGACCGCCTGGGAAGAGGCCCGGAAGAAGAGCGATTGGGCCGCGTTTCTGCCCCACCTCGAGGAGATCGTCTCCCTGCTCAAGGAGAAGGCGTGGACCCAGGGGTACGAGGACGAGCCCTACGATGCGCTGCTCGACGATTACGAGCCCGGGGAGACTGCCGCCGGCATCGAGACGCTGTTTTGCACCCTCAAGGCGCCCCTTTCGGGACTCATCGAAACGATCGGTGAGAGCGATCATCCGCCGGACCTCTCCGTACTCCAAGGGAAGTTCGATATCCGGTCCCAGGAGGCCTTCTCCAGAGAGATAGCCGCCATGCTCGGGTTTGATTTCGACGGGGGGCGGTTGGACGAGTCGGCTCACCCCTTCACAGTGGGCGTCGGTTCGGGGGATGTGCGCATCACCACGCGGTACCGCCGGGACAACCTGATGTCCGCCCTGCTCGGAACCATCCACGAGACCGGTCACGGCATCTACGAGCAGGGGCTTCCCAGAATACACCACGGAACACCCGTGGGGCGTCCGGTCTCTCTTGGCGTGCACGAATCCCAGTCCCGACTGTACGAGAACTTCATCGGACGCTCCCGGGGATTCTGGACCCATGTGCTTCCCATGGCCAAGAAGCACTTCCCCGACATGGCGCGCCTCTCCCTCGACCGGTTTCTTCCGGCCATCAACGCGGTTCAGCCCAGCCTCATCCGCGTGGAGGCGGACGAGGTGACCTACAATCTCCACATCGTTATGCGGTTCGAGCTGGAGCTCGCTCTGTTCCGGGGTGCCCTGTCCGTGTCGGATTTGCCCGACGCGTGGAACGAGAAGATGCGGCTCTACTTCGGGCTCAACCCGCCGGACGCGGGGGCGGGGGTACTGCAGGACGTCCACTGGTCCGCCGGGCTCATCGGGTACTTTCCCACCTACACCCTGGGAAACATCTACGCGGCCCAGCTCTACTATGCCGCCACCGACGAGATGGGGGATCTGGAGACCGCGTTTCAGGTGGGGGATTTCCGGGGTATCCTCGATTGGCTCGGCAAGAACATCCACGAGAAGGGTAGCACCTACATGCCGAGGGATCTCCTGGAGAAGGCCACGGGCGCCCCCCCGGATCCCATTTACCTTCTGCTCTATTGTCAGAACAAGTTCAAGGATTTGTATCAGCTCTAACGGAGCGACTCCGTCAGTCGAAGTTGCCGTTGAATACCTCCACTGCCGGGCCGGTGAGGAACACGGGGCCCGCTTCGGCGTACTCCAGGGTGAGGTCGCCTCCCTTGAGATGGATGAGCACCTTCGGGTCGCTTCGGCCTCCGAGCACGCCGGCCACGGCCACTGCGGACGCGCCGGTGCCGCACGCCCACGTCTCTCCACAGCCCCGCTCCCAAGTGCGCTGGCGCAGCTCGCTCCGGGAGAGAATTTGCACGACCTCCACGTTGACCCGGTTGGGAAAGTACTCGGAGGTTTCGATGAGGGGACCGATGGTGGCGAGCCCGCAGGTGTCCACGTCGTTTACGTAAATGACGCAGTGGGGATTGCCCATGCTGACGCAGGTGACCTCGATGGTCCGCTCACCCACGGTGATGGGTTGGTTGACCACGGGTTCCCGGTCCCAGACCGTGGGGATCTGCAGCCCGTTCAGGATCGGCGCGCCCATGTTCAAGCGAATCTTCTCGGCCCGGCCCTCCCGTATCTCGAGGATCTCCGCCTCGAGCATACCGGCGCCGGTCAGGATGAGGAGGCGCTCTTTTCTGGCGATGTCGTGGTCGAAGAGGAACTTGGCCACGCAGCGCAGGGCGTTGCCGCACATCTCGGATTTGGAGCCGTCCACGTTGTACATCACCATCTCGGCGTCCGCGTCGCCGGGCCCCGGGTTGATGAGCACCAGGCCGTCGGCCCCCACCCCGAAGTGGCGGTGGGTGATCCGGCGCGCCAGGGAGGCGGGATCAGCCACCGGCGCCGATTCGAAGCCGTTGAGGTACACGTAGTCGTTGCCCGTACCATGCATTTTCGTGAATTTCATCTCACCCTCCGAAACGAACCGTCGAGCTCGGGAATTCCCGTGTGGTTGAGAGCATACCGCTAGCCAAGGGAACAAGCCAGTAAGCGGCGCGTGGTGGGCGCTTGGGGAGTTGACCCGCACAGCTCGCGTCAACACGAGCAATTGTCGCTTTCGTCTCTATGGTCTCTCGTCCCTTTGGTCCCTTTGGTCCCTTTGGTCCCTTTTCCGTCCATATCGAGTTCACTCCCCCCCCGCTTGACAGAACAAAACAACCGATCCTAGGGTGCCAGCCGGGCGATATGAAAATGCGATTTCCAAAGAAGACACTCATCGATCTGGACTGGCAGCGGCTCTGTGAGCATCTGGCGGAGCGTTGCTCCGGTGAGCAGGCGGCGGAGCGGTGTCGATTTCTTCCGTTCCTGGAGCCCGAGGATGCCTGGGAGCACCTGTCGCAGGTGGACGAGCTCGTCAAGGGTATGGACGCGGGGGATTCGCCGCCTTCCCTGCCCGCCCACCCCGTGGACGAGTGGCTGCTCCGAATCGAGCACCAGGGGGTGGTGAGCGGCGAGGCGCTGGTGCGCATCGCCTCGAACATCAAGCTCTTCGTTTCCATCGCCCGGTATCTCGACAACCGGCGGGATGCCATGCCGAAGAACGCGGCCCTCGTGGTCCCGGCGGAGGGCAACGCGGCCCTCATCAAGCTGGCCAACCTCGCGGCGGAGCTGGACTCTGCCTTCGAGCCGGACGGCTCCGTGTCGGACCGGGCGAGCGTAGAGCTGTCCCGGCTGAGGGCGCGGCTGGTTTCTCTGCGCAAACGCCTCATGAGCCGGCTCGAGAAGCTTGCCGAAAAGGAGTCGGATCTGCTCCAGGAGCGCACCGTCTCCCTGCGCAACGATCGCTTTGTCCTGCCGGTGCGCGCGGATGCCCACCGCCGCCTCCAGGGGATCGTGCACGGCACGTCGGGGTCCGGCGCCACCATTTTCGTGGAGCCCGAGTCGGCCATCGAGGCCGGCAATGACATGACCCTGACCCAGGAGGAGATCCTCCGAGAGGAGGCGCGGATCATCGCGGAGCTCTCCGAGGCGGTGGGATTCGAGATGGAGGCGGTGCGCGCCGCGTGTCGGACCATCGTCGACGTGGAGACCCGAATTGCCGCGGCGAGACTCTCCGTCTCCCTGCACGCGGCCGTGCCCCTGAAGGGCGCCTCGGGGAGCCTCTCCCTGATATCCGCCCGCCATCCGTTGCTGGTGCTCGCCGGCGCGGAGGTCATCCCGTGCACCGTGGAGGCCTCCTCCGGGGAGTGCATCGTGGTGTCCGGACCCAATGCCGGGGGGAAGACCGTGGTGCTCAAGACCGTGGGCCTCCTCGGGCTGATGCTCTCCGCCGGGTTGCCCATTCCGGCGGACGCCGCGTCCCGGCTCGGCATGCCCCTCACCGTCCTCACCGACATCGGCGACGATCAGAGCCTCAAGGAGAATCTCTCCACCTTCTCGGCCCACCTGACCAACATCAGTCGCATCCTCCAACAGGGGCGATACGGCACCATCGTGCTCCTCGACGAGCTGGCCGCCGGCACCGATCCCGGGGAGGGGGCGGCCCTGGCGGAGGCGATCCTCGAGAAGCTCTGCGAGCAGGAGGCCACGGCTTTCACCACCACCCACTTCGACGCCCTCAAGACCCGGGCCATCGAAGAAGGGGCCTTCAAGAACGTGGCCATGGGGTTCGACCTGGGAACCATGCGCCCCACCTTCGAGCTCCACGAGGGTTCCCCGGGCAGCTCCAGCGCCCTCGAGGTGGCCAAGCGGTTCGGCGCCCCGGACGATGTCATCGACCGCGCCCGGAAGCTGATGCCCGACGAGGCCCGTCGGCTCGAGTCCGCCATCCTGGCATTGGAGAGATCCCGGACAAAGATGACCGAAGAGGCGGTCGCCCTGGCGGACGCCCGACGTCAGGCCGAGGCCATCGAGCAGCAGAAGACCAAGGAGCTCAAGCGGCTCAAGGAGCGGGAGGACAAATTCCTCGACAAGGAGCGGGAGGCCCTCTGGCAAGAGATCCGGACCGCGAGGGAGAAGATCCGGGACGCGGAGCAGCTCATCAAGCGGCAGCGGCGGGACGCCAAGGTGGTGAGCCGCACCCGGCAGGAGGTGAACGAGATTCAGGAGAAGCTCGATCCCGGCGGCCCGTTCAGCGGCAGGGACCAGGCGTCCCTTCCCGGACGCGCGGCCGTGACGGGGGAGCTGAAGCCGGGGGTGACGGTGTTCGTGCAGACCTTCGGAAAAGAGGGGGTGGTGGAGAGCGAGCCAAGGGGAAAGAAGCTCTTCGTCACCATCGGTCGGCTCAAGACCCAGGTTCACGTGAACGACTTGAGGGTGGTGGACAAGGGAAAGGGCGACCCCGGCAAGCCGCAGACCCCCAAGCTCGGTCCGGCCCCGTCCCTGCGACGGGAGGACCCCATTCAGACGAGCCGCAACACGGTGGATCTGAGGGGCATGATGGCGGAAGAGGCCGTGGACGCGGCCGACGCCCACCTGGATCGGGCACTGAGGGAGGACCTCGGGGTGGCCTTCATTATCCACGGTCACGGCACCGGCGCGCTCAAAGGGGCCATTCGCACCTACGTAGCGGACTCTCCCTACGTGGCCGAGTTCCGCCCCGGCGAGCGGGGGGAGGGGGGCGATGGCGTCACCGTGGTGTGGCTGCGGTAGGGTGGCGTTCGACGCTGAACGGTTCCGAGATAGTTGTGACAATTGACTTTCCGTTTCCGATGAACAACACTTCTAGGAAGTGGAGACGATTCATGAAAGATGAAAACGAGCTTATCTCTCTGGCGGAATCCCTGCCCACGGAAATGAAGACGCGTCTCGTCGAGAGACTGCTTTCGAGCATGCACCCGACGAATCAGGAGATCGATGCGTTATGGGCCCTTGAGGCTGAAAAACGAGCAGAGGAAATCAAGTCGGGAAAGGTGAAGCCAATTCCCGGCGACCAGGTATTTGATGACCTTCGATCTCGCCTCACCAAATGAGCTGCTCTTTCCATCCGGAAGCCGTGGTCGAGCTCAACGAAGCGGTGGACTACTATGAATCCTGCCAGCAGGGGCTCGGGTTCTCCTTTGCGAGAGAGGTGTTCGCTGCGGTTCATAGAATACTCGAGCATCCGGCAGCATGGTCAGCCCTATCTGACAACACGAGAAGATGCCTCACCAATCGTTTTCCCTTCGGCCTGATTTACGAAGTTGGAGAGGATGAGATTGTCATCCTGGCTGTGATGCAACTCAATCGCAGGCCCGATTACCGGCGGAGCAGAGCCGAAGGGAAGTAACGATTCGAAAAGACCCGCACCCGGCAGGAGGTGAACAAGATTCAGGTAGGACCTCGGGGTGGCCTTCATCATCCACGGTCACGGCACCGGCGCCCTGAAGGGGGCCATTCGCACCTACGTGGCGGACTCCTCCTACGTGGCCGAGTTCCGCCCCGGCGAGCGGGGGGAGGGGGGGCGACGGGGTCACTGTGGTGTGGCTGCGGTAGCCGGACGCTCGTCCTCTTCTGGTGGCTACTTTTTGACCCTGAAGACACGTAATCGGTGTAGTATTCGTTGTAATAACTCGAAAAGGGAGCGCTATGATGAATCCTTTACCACTTGGGTGTCCACGGGTATCCGGGACGCGATCTCCAACAATATGCAGTCTGTTCGTTTTGCTCTCCCTGGGATGTTCTTCGGACGGGCGTTTGCCGGCTGGGGAGGACTCCTCCGGTCGGTTCACCGATACGGCATCGGAGCGCTCCTCCGAGGACTCGGAGGGATCGGGTTCGGATTCCTCGGGTAGCTCCGATGGGGATGGGGACGGTGATTCGGATGGGGATACGGACGGGGACGCGGACACCGACGGGGATGGAGACGGTGATGTGGACGATCTGCAGGACAACACTCTTGTCGTAGACGCCATCGTCACCGCGGATGCGTTTCCCCTGAACAATCCGTACA